>JAKAAE010000136.1 GCA_021797225.1 Thermoplasmata archaeon
CATCGCATTCTTTTAAGTATGAATCCTTCAAGAATATCTCTTCTGTTATCATTATAGAGGTAAGAACTTATTTCTATATAATTTTATTTTATTTCTAATATACAGTTTAGGGTCACACAATACTGTAACTATGCATAGGCAGTTAAGGTTACGATTTCTGTTAACCATGTTAACAAACCCCTTTGGAAGTTGTCATCTTAGATAATTCAAAGGTGCTTAAACTTTCTGGGTTAACCCTCAATTCCGTCTGTGAATGCATCCGGGAATGCCTTCTTTAATATATTATAGGAACCATCCACATCGGCATTTATTAGAATTCCATTTGCAGATTTGAACAGTTCCCTCTTTATTTTTCTGCCAAGATACTTTTCATGACCCTCAATGCTCTCATTGTCAATGAAGGAACATTTGGAAGTATATGATTCCTCCTGCAGGATAACATCAATTCCATTCTCCTCTCCTTTATATTTAATCATTGAAATCAATCTGTTGAAGGGTATTTGAACAAAGTTCTGGTTATTCTTATTACCCATGTTCACATTCTGCTTCCATAGTTCATTATGCCCTATTACAGTGGTATCAATGTCATTGAATAATGCATAATTTATAATTCCCAATGATAGTTTATGGAATAAATCATTGATTATCCTATTCCTCTTATTTGTTATCAATCTTATCACTCCAGTATATCTCTGATATCTTTTATTATGCTTGTACTGTATATCGTTTATAGACCTTAATTTAGCCATCTGCTTATTATGGAACTGGTTGGTGGATTTAACTAAACCGCCTTTAACAATAACAGGACTTACACCAGTATTGTTTGATATGGCTGCAGTGTTGTCAACAGCAAGGTCAATACCAATAATAGATTCTTGTAGTATTCTTTTAACGCCTTGAAATATGAGAACCAAGCATTCCTGAATGTCTTTATAAACCATTGAAGCGTCTGTTTTGGTAAAACATTATTCTCAGGGCTTACACTTCGGTATAATGTTTTTCAGATGATATGATATCATTTTTCCTTATTCCTGTTTCACTGTATAATTTAGAATTCTCAAAGTACCTCTGCCTTGTTATGTAATTGAATTCATTGAATATATTCTTGGCTATATGCGTATACTAGTGTAAATTGCATTTTATGTGTACTGGTTCAGTTCTTGCTGCTTCCATTTGCAACACTTATTTCCTGTTCCTGTCATAAAAATCAAGCAATCTTACAATTGCATCATTATTCGTTTCCCTTGGTATAATCTTAAATGCATCTAATCTCTCCTTTGTCTCTTTTTTTACTTTTGAGTCTTCTGTTCTCTCTATAAGGTTAAATATATTGATTGTATATAAACATCCACATCTAATTTACTTATCCAAAAACTTGATAATTTATTGGATATTTGATCATATCCAGTTCCATTTAAAATGTGGTTATACTTCATTTGCCATAATGGTTAATAACTCAACACATCAAATATATAGATTATTATTGAAAATATTGGTTATATATTACCATTAAAAATTTCATAGAGCACATACCTGATCTTTATCAGGTCTGATGTTCTTTGCATATATCTCTTATGTTTTATGTAGTTGAATTCTGTAAAAGCTATCCCATCATACATAATATCCCTGAGAATCAGTGGCTCAGGAGGTGCCAGGTACGTATACTTCTTTTTCAGGGAAAATGGGTCTGTATTACCTGAAAGTACGAAAGCCATAATACTTCTCAGTTGATGCCATATGAAACTTTTTCCATAGAAATTTATTACGCTAAATTTATCCACTTTAGAATATGAAATATTGTCTATGGTTCTTTCGGTATTCCGTGTATCAAGTTTACAAAAATTTCTGAAATCATGTGTTCCTTTAAATTCATAGAGTCTGTTCATCAAATCTTCCATATCATGCCGCTCTGTAAGTATATATGAATACATTTTCATTGAATTATGCCTGGGATTCATATAATTTTTCAGTATAGCATATGAAAGGAAAAACATGTCTTCTAACTCCGCATTCAGGATCCCCATTATATCTATGATATTTCTCTCAGTATTGATAAGAAAGACATTTCCATTAGCGGAAACGTTTCTATCTGTTCTTGCTGCACTTTCAATATTTTGACATATCTCATATCTGGATAATATGCTTATAATGGAATCTTCCACGCTATTCCTGCCATTTCCTCTCTGGAATCCACTGAATTTGGTACCATCATAACCGTATTTAATGAAATAATACATTATTCATCCCCTGTAGTAATCCTAATTCCATTAAATAAATGCATTCATCAATGAATACTGGGGTAACATGGCAAAACTTTATATCGGCTGTTAATTTAATCTATTGAAATGTCGGTACCGTACAGAATTACTATCAGGGTCTCAGAAGATTTAATTAACCAGCTTCAGGAAATTGTAGAGAAAAATCATTATAATACAATTTCCGAGGCTATTCGCCTTGCAATAAATGAATTCATATCAAAGAATCATGTAAATTCTACCAGCAAGGTTGATTTAAAACTCCCGAGAAATATTTATGCTGAACTGGAAGAAGAGGTTAACAATGGGAATGCCATATCTGTTAACGATCTTATACGTTTTATTTTAAGAGAATATGCAAAGGGAAAAACAAAAAACTAAATTTAAATAAATTGTGGATATAGGTTTTTAATGGTCGTAATACGGAATACAAAACAGAATCTAATTAATGATATAGGAAAAAATTATTTTTCAAAACTCTATGACTTTGCAGGCATTATAGGGTATTCAATAGAAGAGGATGAAGAGATTAAACTGGAATTCAATCCGGACAGGCCAGACCTCTTTTCATTTTATGCCCTGAAATCTGCAATGAAAATTTTTTACGATGGTGACTATCCGATAAAGCCTGCGCTCCATAAAATGGAATCACTGTTAAAAGTAGATAAATCAATGGAGAGTGAAAGGCCATTTGCAATGTCCTTTATTGCGAGGGGAAAACCACTTGGAAAATATTACAAGCATATTATAGACTATCAGGAAAGGCTACATGATACTGCAGGAAAATCCAGGAAAAAAATGGCAATAGGCATACATGACATGGATAAAATTACACCCCCATTTAAATTTATCATGAAAAGAAAGAAAGAAATATCATTTACTACATATGATAATTTCCACGGTACTGCTGAAGAGATCCTAGTAAATCATGATAAGGGGAAACAGTATGGGAATCTAATAAAATCTAAAACTTCTGTTCCGGTAATACTTGATAGCGCTGGTGATGTTCTTTCAATGCCGCCTATTATTAATGGGATTAAATCCAGAATAGGAGAGAACACATCAAATATTTTCTTCGATATCACAGGTACTGATTACAATGCTGTACTTCATGCGTTATATCTATTCGCATATGAGATGACGTTTATCGGTTATTCAGTTTCAATACCAGAAATAACAGGTAAGGGGAAAAAATATGACTGGAGAGAAATCAACCTTTCCCGCGGAGAGATTAAAAAAGTTATGGGAATAGAACCTGAAAGTACAGTTATGCTTCTCAGAAAAATGGGATACAGATGTGAAATTGCATCCAACGGTTATCATGTTAAGGTCCCCGGAAACAGAATAGATGTAATGGGCCCGGTTGATCTTATAGAGGATATAGCCAAGGCATACGGGTACGACAATATTGAAGAGAAGATGCTTGTGACATCAGGCACGGGCTATCCCTATATCGATAACGATTATAATCGAATAATTAGTGATATCCTCATATCTCTTAACTATCAGGAGGTAAAAACATTTGTTCTGAATTCAGGGGAATTTTACCGGGATACAGGATATGCCGGTAATGTAAATATAGAAAACCCAAAAAGCCTGGATTATTCAATCATAAGGGATAAAATATTTCCTGGCCTTCTTAACATTCTGAGTATAAACCGCAGAAGAAGCCTACCAGTTAAAATATTTGAAATAGGCGATGTTATTGTTTCCGGAATCCAGGAAAGCCATCTCTGCATACTGTTTAATAATTCCCGCGCATCATATTCTGATATATACTCTGTCATGGAATATTTAATTTCCAGAACCGCAGGAAGAAACTTCCGGGTAGACCAGGCAGAAATGCCAGAAATGATTAAAGGTAGGGGAGGTAAAATCATAATTAATGACATTTATTCTGGGGTCATCGGTGAAATGAATCCGGCTGTATTTACAAACTTCGGGGTACAGAATCCAGTTGCCTTTGTTGAGATAAACCTAGAAAGCCTGTTTTCAGGAATCAAATAAAAATTTTTAACAAATGTAATGATATGGTTGCCATGGAAACTGTAAACCTCAGAGAGGCTGTTATGCAATCATTCACCTCCATTGGTCCTATGCTGGACTTTATCGCACTGTTTTCTATCATAGCCCTTTATTCAGGATCGATGCTCCCGTTTGTTGTAA
>JAKAAE010000016.1 GCA_021797225.1 Thermoplasmata archaeon
AGGGTAAGGGTTGCAGGCATGCATATTCATATATCCCACCAGAGAAATGATTTCTCACAGAAGCTATCGAGAACTCTGGTAAATAATCACAACTTCATAGCATATGAGGATTTGAATATAGAGAATATGATGAAAAACCATAAATTAGCAAAAAGCATAGAAGATGCTTCATGGGGTGAACTTATTGAAAACACAATATACAAGGCTGAGAGGGCTGGTAAATACTGTATTAAGGTAAACCCCAGGAATACACTAAACAGTGCTCTTATTGTGGGAATATAATAGAGGATCAATCTCTTGATGACAGGGAATACCATTGCAGCAAGTTTGGTCTCGTAATGGACAGGGATGATAATGCTGCAGTGAATGTATTGAATGCTAGATTAAAGAAGATATTCAGTACATTTATTATAGGAAGAAACCATAATAAGAGAAGAGTACCCACGGACTGTGGGGAATTAATGCCCGTGGAGGAAGTGACCAATACATTTGGGCACGCTAGCCCCGTATAAGCGGGAAGCTACAAGCTTTAGGGGGGAGGAAGTCACTGATTCAGACTAAAGAATTTAGGATTGTAATACACGTACTTTTTATCTAAAAAGATATTTATACCAATATTATCATATGCATAGAAATGTCAAAATATATTTTCATTATATTAATTATAACAATAATGCTGTTAATCCCAATTTTTTATCCGCATACGGAAGAACAGCATCCACCAGTCAGCGTTTCACCCGATGTAATTGATCCAAATTCATATATCAGTAATGAACCTGCACCGATGGGTATAGTAGATTTTGGCATTAATTCCCAGAGTAGAGGATTATTCCTCAATAGCACATCGTTTGAGGGAATAGTGTCGATCAAAAATCTTACTACATACAATTCTTCCATAACAGGTTGCCCGAATGATACGAGTATCCAATTAAATCTGAATTACCGTTTTAATATAAATGGGCAAAATTATACTTACTGGGTTCAAAATGTTGCTATAATAAATACTAGCAATAAGGAGATAGCATTTTTTGATAATGTCTGGAATTTCACATCCGGCAATTCCGATATGCACAACAGCACTATACACGGTAACGGTAAGGTATCCACTTCTAAGTCTTCCAGCTTCTATTATTTCCAGGCAAATGATGGTAAATGCTATAACTTCGGTTATAAATTGATCGAATTAAAAAGCATCTCCTTTATCGGGGCAGGATTCCCGCACATACAGATGGAATACAATACAGGTAATGGATGGATTTCATATGATATTTTAAATTTCACCTTTGCGGGCAATATATCAACTGATTATGGATTTGTAATTGATGGGAATTATATAAACTCCTTGCCTGTAAATGCGGGACTGATTATAGGCGGCCCGGGAAACGCAACAGACACAAAGGCTGTCAAGACAAATATGACCATGCTGCTTGAATATTGGAACGGCCATAATTATCAGGCAGTTGAGGATGCATACAACCATGGTACAGATACAGCTGAAGGCATTTCAAATATTAGTGAAACCTACACATCCTACAGGAATATGCCCGCTGTCAGCTTAATTTCTGGAAATGGAAAACTTGGGGGACTTTATACAAATTCCAATATTTCCATTTTTGATTTTCGACCTGGAATACAGAATGGATATATTAAATTGAATGGTTTCAATTTTAACTTTACCGGCAGTGCTATCAACATATCATTAATTCCAGGAAATTATTCTATGGAATTATACTCCGGATCTGGGCAGAAAATATTCCATCAAAATTATACTCTGAGAGCAGGTGAATTATATCAATTAGGTGCCAGACACATATATAATATAAAATTTCATGAAGATGGTCTGGCTAGTGGAACTAAATGGGGTGTTTCTATTAACGGAATAACAACGTTTTCAGAGAATAACACTATTGTGTTTATGCTTTATAATGGCACATACAATTATAGCATTTCCAGTATTGCCGGTTATACTGCTTCGGAAAACGGTAAAATTATCGTTGTCAACGGCACATCTGAGAATATAAATATTGATTTTTCCATGGCAATTCCTGTAAAAAATACTTTCGCCGAATATGAATATAAACTTCTGATAACATCTGTAATAATTTTGGGCGTTATCATCATGGCCGCATTCTCTCTGATAACTTCTAGAAAAAAGAGGGAATAAACAATTCACTTGAGTTTTATTTACAGGTGGTATCGGTTATAAAGTTTGATATATAAATAATCAATTCTCTGATATGGAATTCAAAAGAGAGATTTGTGTTCAGACCGGGAAAGAAAATGTATGGGACTTAATAAATGATTACTCAAAGATTCCGGAATTCTGGCATGGAACCCGCAGCATAGAAAAGACCGGAGATATCTATATTGTCCAATTTGCATTTCCAGGAAAGGCAAGAATGAAACTTGAACGGGATAATAATAATTTCACCTTAACAGAAAAATATTTAAAAGGCCCTTTTACAGGAGAAAAAATTACAATTCTTAATGGAAATAACCCTGTAAAAATAATTTCACAGTGGAATATAAAATTATCAGCAATGCTCAGACCTTTTTCAGGTAAACTACAGGGACATTTTGAGCAGGGCACTGAAGATGCCCTCAAGAGGATCAAGAATCATTTTGAACCATGACCCAATTTAAAGTCCAGATCATACTTATGCATTATAAAACCCTGGCAGCAATCTAAAAATATTGTGTGCCCACAAACCGGACATGCTGAGTAATGGCGGTAATTATAGCAATGCGCACATTGGCATTTTTCATCCATACAATCCTCACACATATACTGATATTGATAGTGTGTATTAAAATTTATTTTCTTTATGATTGCAAATTAATCAGTGTACTTTGAGTGTAGGCAATCTAATATGAATATATTCATAAAAATAAATATGAATTAATATTCAAATATTATAAGTAAGTATGAATACTTTAAAATTTTCAGATTATTTCAGTTTTTTAGATGCATTTCATAAAGGTTCACTGAATAGTATTTACCTCATTAAAACCGTATCTATGACGTATTCTGGAGTAGTACGGTCTGTAGATACAGGATCAATTATAATGGATCTTCCTCTGAAATTTTATTCCGGTAATAATGTTATGTATACTCCGGTAATAATAGGAAGAGAAGAAGTACTGGAAATAAAAGAAATTCCAGTGGATGGCCATGTTACTGCCTACACAAAGAACGATGGTGTTATTACCGGTTATGTGGATAAAGCATATTCAAACAGAATTATAATAGAAAATAATACCGAGAAATTTACTGTATATTATCAGGATATGTTAAACATAGATTAATTTTATTTAACAGAATTTTTTGTATTTTTTCTTCTTACATTCCTTGATGTTTTGAGTTTTGCATTACCGATGCTCCTGGATGCCCTATGCCAGTCGGATGAAAATGTATTCTTCAATTTTGAAACTGCGAATATGCTATTTATTATAATTCCAGTTTCCCTGTTTTTATTCAAGCTTGATTTTGTAAAGTTTTCCGAGCCTATAAATGCGCGACTACCTGCAATCATTTTAGCATGCATATACAGTTTATCTGCAGGCATATACTTTACTTTAACCCCATGTTTTTTCAACTTTTCCAGATTGGAAGCATCAGAGGGTGATACAGTATCCGGAACGATAATTCGAGCTTTCCTTCCTTTATCCATAAGTGCCTTTAAAGTTTCCATGTCGTCCCCCATTTCCTCTGTTTCTATAATTATTCTTTTCTCCTTTGAAATGAAATCCTTTAATGTCTCTTCTGAACCTGGGGATACAACAAGATACTTTCTCGGTGTATCTCCTGCAATTTTTTCTTTGAAATCTGAAAGGAATATTTTTTTCAATGCAGAGCGAATTTTCCGGCTTTTTGTAATCATCATATACTCCCTGTTTTTGGAGAATCCCGCCTCTGTGAAATTGGGAGTTCCTACCTCTGAATATCCATCGGTTACCATGTATTTTGCATGGTCAAATACATTTGGCTTCTCGAATCTTGCAGGAGCAATTTTCACCCTCGCCCCGGTTTTTCTCAAATCCTCGATTTCTGCATGGGTGCCATCGTCTCCGTTTATACCGTAGGGCCTTCCATCCACCATCAATCTTACATCAAGTTTTCTGTTGACGGCATTGCCTACAGCTTCTAGTATTCTAGGGTCGTCAAGTAAATAAGAATTTATGTAAACAAAATGTTTTGCTTTTTTTATTATGCGGAGCAAGGGTTTTATTCCATCACTAGGTTCAACATATATTTTGTATGCCATATGTCTGCTATACAAATACAGTTTAATTAATATTTGCTTTATTTTTAACTAAATAAGAAAAAATGTATAAAGTTATTTTCTGATTTTTGACTTTAATTATAAATCATGTACGAATCGCTATCGAAATCGCTATCATTGTTGTTATTATTATAAAATTATGTTGGGAAGAAATCATTATTTTGTATTAATGGCCCTATATAATAGCCTTAAACCCGGTTTCACTGAATTCTTGAAATATCCTCATATCCTAACTGTTATAATAATGTAAAACATACAATAATATGGATACACTCAATTTTATAGAAAAATATGATAATTATCGGAATAATGTGCTGAACCTTCAGGCATCAGAAAACGTTTTGAGCCCTAATGCGAAAAAGGCACTTTCATCGGATATGGCATCAAGATACTCCCTGAGCATTGGAAATTACAATGCCTACGGTGGCACTGAATATTATGACAACATTCTTTCCTTGCTGGAAAGTAATGTAAAAAAACTCTTTGTAAGCAAATATTCAGAATCCAGATCCCTGAGTGGACATGTAGCCGCAGAAATTTCCATTTTATCTGTGATGGAAAAAAATGGGAATGTTATGGCAATCTCTTCAGAGGACGGTGGATATCCAGGATACTCTGAAAATCATCTTGATCGTGTTCTCGGATTTAAATTCTGCAAGGCCCCATATAAAAATTATGATCTGGATTATGATACCATGGAAACCAGTATCAGGAATAAAAACATAAATATTCTAATTCTGGGGCAGTCAATGTTTATTAAACCATATGATATGAAAAGAATCTGGGAAATCAAGGAAAAATATGGCATGCAAATTTTATACGATGCATCTCATGTACTCGGACTGCTAGCTGGAAAGGCATTTCAGGAAGATGCATTGAAATATTCCGACATTGTATACGGTTCTACACATAAAACATTCTTTGGACCCCAAGGTGGCATAATCATAACAGATAACGAGGAAATATATACAAAAATAGAAGAAAATACGATATTTACAACTATGGACAATGTAAATCTTTCCAGGGTTGCATCATTATCTGTTGCAGTAGAGGAGATGATCAGGTTCGGGAAAGAATACGCGGAAACTGTTGTAAAAAATACCAAAAATCTATCTTTTTATCTGAGAGAGAAAGGATTCAATCTGCATCCGGGATCAGAAGAGAGTAAAAGTCATCAGCTTCTTCTGGATGAAAGATATTTGAGGCAACTTGGTTATAATTATCATTCCTTTTCCCAGATGCTGGAAAAAAATAGAATAATTATAGACAGGTTTGGAAGGCTCGGCACACAGGAGATTACAAGATGGGGAATAAATGACATGGAAACAGTTGCGGATGGCATTTCAGGTATATCCCATAAATTAAATAAGACTGAAGAGATTAACAGTTTAATAGGTGAAAAAAAGCTTAGATTCTGGTGATACAATGATTGTTGGAGAAATTATGAAAAAAGACCTTATTGTTATAGAAAGCGATGCCAAAATATCAGAAGCCATCTCTAAAATGAAAGATAACGATATACAGCAACTTCCAGTTATGTCAAATGGAAAATATGTAAGTATGCTGACATACAAAAATATACTCAGGCGGGGAAGTGTGAGGACAAATTCCAGGGTATACAACTTTTCTATAAACGCTCCAAAACTGAATGAAAACACAGACGTAATGGAAGCGGTTAAACTTTTAAAGGAAAGCGGTTTGAATTCTTTACCTGTTTTACAGAAGGAAAAACTTTCCGGACTCGTGACAAGAATGGACATAATAAGGCATCTTTCTGAAATAGACCCTCGATCGGAGAAAATTAAAAACTTTGAGATAATGACTGCGGATGCCATATCCGTTGATGTTAACGATGAAATAGAGGATTCTGCCCAGAAGATCAGGGATCTGGATGAATTTGAAATACCTGTAACTTCCAGGGGAAAACTCGCAGGAATTCTCAGGCTCAAGGAAATAATAAACAATGTAATAATGGATAAACAGAAAATAAGTTACGGGGAATTCACATCAGGAAAATCAAAGGTAGAAATTGAGGCTTCCTCCCTCATGGATAATCCGGTGGATAGTACAGAGGATACCGTAATAACTGACACAGCAGCATTGATGGTCAAGAATCATTTGCATATTATACCCATTGTAAATAAGGATTCTAAACTTACAGGCATTGTTGGAATTACAGATATCCTCAATTCCATAGAAACGGGAACAGAAGAGGGTTTCTATATAGAGATATCCGGTCTCGAGGATCAGGATAGGGACCTATATGATATAACATACTTTATTGCTGATAAATTCATAACAAATATTTCGAGAATAATAGGAAATAATGGAAAACTTTTATTCAATGTAAGAAAATATAAGGCAGAGGGAAAGGGTAAATATTCAGTAAGGACAAAACTTGTTACCCCGAAACTACACATGGAGGATGATGGATCAGGATATAACTATGCAAAATGTGTAAAATCAATACTTGATAATTATGAAAGCAGAATAAAGGACAAATAATATGGAGTACACAGATAACATACTTAGATACCTATCCGGAAAATCAGAATTTGCCGATGTTCGTTATATGAGCACTGAAGGCAAATCCTATTCCTACAGGAACGGGCAGTTCGATGGACAGGAACAATCATTGAATTCAGGATATGCCGTAAGATGCGTTAATAATTCTATAGCAATGGCATTTTTCAATGATTCCGATATGTCATCAATTAATAATAAACTTGAAAATCTTGTTCAGAATTCCATGAAGAAGGGAAAAAATAAAATTGACATTACAGGTGGTATAAAGACTTCATGGACAGAGCTGGGAAGCAAAAAGGTTGTGGACACACCGGATAAATATAAAATTGAATTCATAAAGAATATGGACAGTATTATGCAGGAGAATGGTGCCAATATAAGATTCACCAGCCTCGGCGATATGACTGTAAGTGAAACCTATGCTAACAGCTCTGGAACTAACATAACCGGTGATTTTTCCAGATTATATTTTGTTTACATGGCAGGAATCAATGATTCTGGCTCCTTTGAGGAATCGTCAGAGGAATATGGTTCAACATCTGGTTATGAATACCTTGATTCTTTAAATTTTCAGGAATTGATAGGAAACGATATAAAAAATCTGAAGGCATCACTGAAAGCTGGAAGATTGACTCCGGGGACATACGATCTCGTTGTAGGTCCTTCAATATCAGGAATAGTCGCCCATGAGTCCGGTGGTCATCCCATGGAATATGACAGGATAATAGGCAGGGAAGCTGCACTGGCAGGCGGATCTTTCATAGAAGCCGGGAGGAAACAGCGTATAGGTTCAGAAAATGTGAGCCTTATCGATGATCCCTCCATTAAAGGAAGTTTCGGTTACTATGCCTATGACGATGAGGGAGTAAAGTCCGGAAAACGATACCTGTATAAAAAGGGATACACAGACAGCTATATTTTGAACAGGGAGAGCGCGGCAATTGCTGGGATGAAAGTAAATGGCGGTGGCAGATCATCTGACTGGGATATGGAACCTCTAGCCAGGATGAGTACCACATATATAGAGCCCGGTGAGCAATCTCCGGAAGAACTTATAGAGGGAGTAAAACACGGTATTTACATGAAAAACTTTACGGAATGGAACATCGATGATACCAGATTTTATGAAAAATATGTAGGAAAAGAAGCCTATTTAATTGATAATGGCAAAATTACTGATATTATCCGTAGACCAGTTCTGGAAACAACTACAGTTAACTTTTACTCCTCTGTGGATGCTTCAGGAAATGATCTGGCATTTCATGCCGGTATATGTGGTAAAGGAGACCCGGAGCAGGGTGTACCGGTATGGATGGGTGGCCCACACCTGAGGCTGAGAAATATGCACATGAAGTGATAAAATGAAAATTGACAATCTTGCTAAAGGCCTGGATACAATTTTTGATGAATTTGCAATTAATATAGAGAAAGGTACTACTGATGAGGTCAGATTCTCAGGAAACAGAATTGATATCAATAATAAATGGTACTATCCATCATACAGTATATTTGCAGCTAGGGGCAAAAAAACAGGTGAAATATCATTTGACCGGATTGAATCATGGGAAAAACAGCTAAAAATACTCTCAAACATAATAGACAATGCCCCTGGCAGCCCAGATTTTAATGGAATAAACTCCACTAAATTAAATTACGGCCATACTGGGCAGGATACCGAACTCGATTTAAATGATATCTCCAGTGAGATGATACGGGGCTCAGTAGACGGAGGAGCTGACAATACAGCAGGTCTTTTGTACCTTCATAATATAAAAAATAGGATAATTACACCATGGAACGATCAGGAATACTTTGCAACGGGACTTGAACTCTTAGTTAGATCATTCAAAGGTGAAAATAGCGGGCAGGAGGCATTGCATTTAGGGATAGATTCAATGAAATCAGCAGCCCCCTATGAAACTGGAAAAGAAGCTGCTAAAACTGCTTCTATTACTGATAAAAAAACATCAATCAATGAAGGGAAATACGAAGTAATATTTTCCCCATATACCATGGGTACAGTACTTTCTTACAACGTAGGTTTTCTTTCATATTACAGTATAAATGCAGGGCTCAGCCCGTTCATTGACAAGATAGGAAAGAGTATTGCCTCTGAAAATGTAACTATTTACGATGATCCTCTCAATACTAAGGGTATTGGTTCAAGACCTGTTGACCAGGAAGGTACCGCCACCAGAAAAGTTAATCTCATAGATCATGGAATACTCAAAAGTTACTTACATTCTTTCTCAACAGGAAAGTTATCTGGAAATTCCAGTACAGGCAACGCAGGAATAATGGAGCCGGTTCCATGGCAGATTCACATGTCCGGTGGAAATCATGATATTAATCAAATGATTCACGGGGTAAAAAGGGGTCTGTTCATAAATAATTCATGGTATACAAGATTTCAGGATCAGAGCACCGGAACATTTTCCACGGTTCCACGCGATGGTGTATTTCTCATAGAAAATGGAGAAATAGTAGGTACAGTTTCCGGAATCAGGATTAGTGATTCAATATTGAATATATTACAGAACATTTCGGAGGTCTCAAAGCAGGAAAAATATGTAAAGTGGTGGGATGAAATACACCCGTCTATCATGCCCTATGCACTTATCGAAAATGTAAATATTACAAAAGGTTTTTAGTTTTCCCTCATTGTTTCAATAAAATTAAGATAAATATTAAGATACTCCATCCCTTTTTTTATCCCCCTGCTGATTTCCCGTATATTGATTTTATCCAGCTTTTCCTGAATTTCATCTTTATGTTTTATACCTATATAGGGCACAACAGATTCTATAACCCTTGAGGAATAACCGGAACCTGCAAACACAGCCTGCATGCCTTCAATGATTGTTTCCAGATTATTGTATATATATTCCCTTGCGCCAGGATTTATCGCTGCTAGCATGTAATATCTTAATGAATCCTGTACCTTTATTTTTCTCGTTTTTATAGCCTCCTCTATCAAAGAGAAATTATTTTCGCCGGTGAGCAATGCCATAGCCTGGATAACCTTCACTTTATCCTCATCCTGATTAAATTCCTCCAGTTTATCCAGCATAATCTTTGCATCATTATGTATAATAGCAATGGAGGTCAGTACAGCAAGCCTCATATTCGGGTCTGTGTCCATTATTGACTTTTCAAATCTTGAAAGCTCCTCTGCGTATCCCTTATTTATTATTGCATACCTGTTAGCCAGTATACCCCTTGTCAGTGATATATTGATATTTTCATTTTCTTTCCTGTCTCCGAGTACCTTTAATTTAGAGGATAAATATCCCGTATTTGCCTTTAAAATATCGGCGCTTTCTGAGTAAATGGTATACATAGAAAATAATTCATTTGATATTTCCCTGATTATAAGCGGGTCATTCAATTCCATGAACTTTTCTATCCTGTTTATATAATCCTTAAATCCTATCTTCCCTGAGAGAAGGAAAGCATGTAAATCATTGACTATTCCGAAAATGTCCTTATTGTCGAGTATGGCAATATTTTTTACAATGTTATCATAAATGGAATCAGAATACATGACACGGTAAAATCCCGTTTCACTGTCATTGAGCTTTATAAATCCATTGATGTCATCTATTTCAATGGATTCTGTATCAAAGAGCTGGCTCCTTGTTCCCGATGTATATTTCATTGTGAGCGGGATTTTCCACTGGACATTCTGTTTTTTCCCATTGAGAAGGAATCTATACTGATTCAATTTTATCTTTCCATTATCCTCATTGACTTCTATAACGGGATAACCCACATTCTGTATAAAGGATTCCATTACTCTCCTCACCGGCTGATCTGAAACCTTTGATATGAATTCCCAGAGGTCAGATCCAGATGCATTTTTATATTTAAAATTCTCCAGATAATCATGGATACCTTTTCTGAAAACTTCGTCCCTGACAAAGGCGTTGATCATTCTAAGTATACTGCCGCCTTTCCCGTAACTTATCTCATCGAATATCTGTGAAATATCGTCAGGATGTTTTACCTCAACCTCAATGGGGTGTGAGTTTACCAGAGAATCACCTTCTAAAGCGCCGGCAGTTTCTCCTATAAGAAAATCGGAAAACATATCGTAATCCGGCTCCAGCTCATTCATTGCCTTATATGACATAAATGTAGCAAAACTTTCATTGAGCCATAGATCATCCCACCAGTTCATTGTAACAAGGTCTCCGAACCACTGGTGTGCCAGCTCATGTGCTATTACTTCACCGACTGCCTTTTTCACCGAGGCACCTGTTGATGAGGATACATTTAAATAAATTTCTCTGAACGTCAGGGCTCCCCAGTTTTCCATGGCACCGGCTGCAAATTCAGGAACAGCTATTAGGTGTTCCTTTGGTAGTGGATAATCTATACCGAAATATTTCTCGTAAAATTCTATGGATTTCCTGGCTATTTCCAGCGGATAGTCAGATTCTGTCAAATGACCTTTCTGTGCTGCAAGAATGATTTTTTTATCTTTTCCCATACTTATGGATTTCTGGTCAAACTTGCCCACACCCAGATATAGCAGGTATGTGGACATTACCGGCGTCTGCATAAATTTTACCACTTTCTTTCCATCTTCTGTCCCGGAAGATTCAATGGGCATATTTGATATCGCATCAAGGTCTTCATTTATTCTTACTGTAATATCAAATGTTGCCTTATATGATGGATTATCGATACATGGGAAGAACCTTCTTGCACCGGTAGATTCAAACTGGGTTGTAAACATATCACCGTCCTTTGTTTTTGCAAGATAAAATCCCTGTAATTCCTGTGGAATTTTTCCTGAAAAATCTATTTCAGCTACTGAATCCTTTGTTATGATGCCATCCACAACTATTTCCTGATTCTGCTTATATTCCTTGAAATTTTTAATACTGCTGTTTACCTTAATTTTTTTTATGCTGAGATTTAGAGAATTGAGTATTAACTTCTCTTCATTGCCTGTAAAGTGTATTATTTCATGGCAAGAATAGGCATATCTTTCACTGTCTATGTCAATATCTAAATTATAACTATAAATCTGCATGGTGCCATATCATATGGTTGCATATAATTTTTGCCAATGCATGAAAACTCGAAGGAAGCCGGTGTCCGTGTTTATGAATGATACCTATTTATTTTATACATGGGAATTTATTAAAATTTGTTTTGATATTCTCTGGACAGTAGAATAAATCATAAAAGCATTGGATTTTTTTTAAGGTTTCTTCTAGATAAACATTGAATTCTTTAAATAACATTTTGTGATTTACACACATGTCGGAAATAATTAACATGGATAATAATTACAGGGAGTCAATATTAAAATGTGCAGCGACCATTAGGGATGGTGGTACAGTTGTATTCCCAACTGAAACTGTTTACGGCCTCGGCGCCGATGCTTTCAATGCAGATGCGTGCAAAAAAATATTTATTGCAAAGAATCGCCCTGCAGATAATCCGCTCATTGTCCATATATCAAATATGGAGATGCTTGAGAGGGTAGCTTATATAGATAAAGATTTAAAGGAGAAAATGGAACATGTATGGCCTTCTCCTTTAACCCTGCTTTTGAAGAGAAAAAATGCTCTTCCGGATATAGTGACAGCAGGGCTTGATACTGTTTGCATAAGATACCCGGACAACCGGATAGCACTGGATCTGATAGATGCATGCGGCCCAATAGCAGCACCCAGTGCAAATATTTCAACCAGGCCCAGTATAGTGGACTCAGAAACAGCCATAAAGGAGCTGGATGGAAAAGTAGATATTATAATCGACGCCGGTAGGGTAAAGTACGGTGTGGAATCCACAATTATTGACTGTACGGTGAATCCTTACCGGCTGCTAAGGGCCGGAGCATTCACTGTTGAGGATATCAGGTCGATGATAGGTAATGTATATGTGGATCCTTTAGCCAAAGGATACAGTCAGTCCAGCGTAGCACTGACCCCTGGATTAAAATACAGGCATTATGCACCGTCCAAAAAATTATTCCTCATAGAGGACGAAGAAGAGTTCATAAAATTTATATCTTCAGAGGAATCCAAGGAATTCCTTATTCTATGTTCAGCCAAAAACGCCGTATATGCATCTGAAAAACCCATTATACTTGGCGATAACATTTATGAGGTGGCATATAACCTATTCTATGACTTCAGATTGCTGGACGATTCTGAAAAAGAGTATGGTGTAATACAATCATTTCCCGAAAATGGAATAGGGCTGGCTGTTATGAACAGGATACGCAAAGCAAGTTTCCTCATTGTAAAGGATAAAGAAAATATAGATAAAATAAATAGGGTGCTGAATGAAACTTGATAATTATCGGTTAAACTGGGAAGTTATACTTAAGAAAGAAATAGACTTTCTTTCGAAGAAATATCCAGATATAGATATAAGAGGAAGCTATGCAAGTATAATTAATCTTCTCAATGATAATAAAATAAGATCAAGGATCATACTTAACAAAAATGAATTTATTGGCTATGCATATGTAATGGACTCTGCTGATAAAAGTGACAGGCTTTATGCTGATATCGGTTTTATATCTTCAAAAAAGATCAATGATGAAAGGTTGAAGGAACTTTTTGACTGGCTGATTACCATATCAAATGAATCAAAGAAAAAACTCATGCTGAATCAGATCTTCAACGGAAATGAATTGAGTACTAAGTACCTTGAAAAACATGGATTCAGAACTATTGTTAGGAAAAGAATGGTAATGGATCTGAATACCTATTCATACCATAAAAATGTTGAAGATTATGATATCAGTGGAATAGAAGGACTCAATATGGACCTTTACTCTGATGCAGAATATGAGGCATTTAAATATACATCAGATAAATATCTGTTCAGTGATAAAAGGGAGGACAGGATTAATACCGTGAAGAATCTTTTTAACGGAGAATATGGAGAAATTATCCCTGAAGTATCGTTTATTATGAAAAATAAGGGCAGAATTAGTGGCGGTGTTATCTCTTCACGACTTGGTTTTGATAGGGCATTCATAGTTTCCATATTTGTAAAGCGGGCGTACAGGAAAAAGGGTATAGGCAAATACCTCTTATTTACTGCACTCAATAGACTAAAGGCCCTTTCATTCCATTATGTATTTCTCTGGGTGAATGCTGAAAATTTTGCAAGAGATTTTTATTCACATTACGGATTTATATATGACGATTATCCAGATGAGGTGATATATTACCTCCCATATAAGAAATAAAATTTAATGAAAAATACAAATTAAGATGTATACCCTTAAATAAACAAAAATTTAAGTCCATGTGATAAATCAGTTTATTATGGAATTGTTCAATTATGCCTATTTTGGCATTTTCATAGTTGCCCTTGTTTATTTACTTACGAAAAACAGAGAATCTTTCCTTATAAAAATACTTGTTTCTATCCCCGTGATGGCAGGTATGGTGTATTTTTCAGGATCATTTTATATACTTCCAATATACATTTTTTCACTCATGATAAGTACTTATCTTTATACAGTGTTCTTCTATTTTCCTTTTACCGTGGATTTTATCCTCATATTAATGGCAATATTTGGAAATTTTATACCGGTAAGATATGTTTTTGCCGCCATTTCCATATCTATTTTACTGTCCATGTTCCTTGACAAGAATATGAAAAAATACGATTTAATGAACAATGAAAAAAAGGGAAAGGATATTAAAAGAGAAACTTACAGGGATTATTTTCAGATTTCAACTGGTATTGCTACAATTATAATATTTTTTCTGGATGGAATAAAGGGAAGATTGTTAATACTGCTTGCGGTAATGTTAATATATCTGGCCGGAAATATTCTCTATCTCAATAATAAAAACAGAATAGCGGATCTGGTTTACCGTATGGAAAGGGAAGATACAAAACTTGGTCTTGGTTCCATGTATCTTGCAGCAGGGTTTCTTCTTGTACTTTCCTTCACTAAGTCCCTTCCTCTGATATATATCTCAGCATTCATGATAATGATAGGTGATTCGCTTGCCACTATACTGGGTATGAAGATCAGGAGTAAGAAGCTCTTCTACAATCGTAAAAAATCAATTGCTGGATTCCTTTCAATGCTGGTTCCATCCTTTATATTCGGAATATTCTTTTTTATATACTTTTATTCTGCGATTTATGCATTAGGAGGCACATTTGCTGAATCCATATCAAATAGAGTTGCAGATGACAATATAACAATTCCAGTTTCAATTGTTATACTGCATTTTCTTATATCCATGATTTGAAATACCATTCTACAAAGGCTTGATGTTAAAATATATATACCCTGTTGTATTTTAGACTTAAAGCGAGTGTGGTGTAGCCTGGCAACACGCGAGCTTGCCAAGCTCGTGCCCCGGGTCCAAATCCCGGCACTCGCATTTTCGATAATAATAGTATTCTTTATATATTGGAATTCATATTCTCCTAAGATAGATATGGAATGGCAAAAAATTTGTGCTGCAAATGAATTTGAAGGTGAAAACAGGAAGATGTTTGAAGTTAACGGTCATAAAATTCTTGTTTCCAGAATAGATGGAAAACTCTATTCTATTGATGGATTATGCTCCCACATGGGAGGAGATCTGAGCAGAGGACGCACTGAAAATAATAAAGTCACCTGTCCGAAACATCACGCAGTATTTAACTTAGAAACCGGCCATGTTGAAAAAAATGTGAACGGTTTTTTCAAAGCAATGACCAGAAAAGATGCTAAGGATCTCAATGCATACGAAATAAGGGAAAACAATGGAAATATTGAAATAAATATATAATAAGGAAATAAAAGCATTTTTTCATCCTTTTTCAATAACGATTATGGTTCTTCAGTAACGTTTTTATACAATTCTCTATTATATTACTATGTTTCCAGATAAATTTGAATACTATGCCCCGAAAAGCATAGAAGAGGCTGCAAAGTTTTTAAGCGGGCATGAAGACGCGAAGATTCTTGCCGGAGGCCAGAGTCTTATACCGCTTTTGAAACTGAGATTCACATCCGTGCCGGAGATCGTTGATATAGGCAGAATAAGAGGGCTAGATGAAATAAAACTCCTTGGCAATACCCTTGAAATCGGAGCAATGGCAAGAACTGGAGAAATTGCAGACAATGTTTCCATAAGAGGTAAATTTCCTGTCCTGAGCGAGGCCGCAGGTCATATAGCTGACCCCCTGATCAGAAATATGGGAACGATAGGTGGAGACCTCTGCCATGGAGATCCGGCCAATGATTTTCCCGCAGTGATGCTTGCGCTGGATGCTGAATTTGAAATTTCTTCTGCAGATAGAAAAAGAACAGTAAAGGCTGAGGACTTTTTTGTGGATACATTTGCCACGGCACTTGAACCAGGTGAAATACTCACAAAAATTAAAATTCAGGACACGGGATCATCGGGAAGGTATATGAAATACAAGAAATATGCCGGTGATTTCTCCATTCTAGGTATAGCAGTGAATCTGCTGCTGGATGGAAAAGAGGTAAAAAAGTGTGGCATAGGATTAACCAACTGCGGTGCCACTGCCCTGAAGGCGAAGGAAGCTGAAAAGTTTCTGGAAGGAAAGGAAATCAGTGATGAAAATATCGCAAATGCGGCGGAGTTATTATTGAAAGTTGCAGATTTCATGGACGACGATAATGGAAGTGTAAAGTTCAAGGAAAAACTTCTCAAATACCTTTTTGTAAAGGCGGTAAAGGGAATAGGAGGTGTACATAAATGATGGTTAATATAAAGGTGAATGGAAAGGAATATAAGAGGGATGTGGAACCCAGGACACTGCTGGCAACATTTATCAGGGACGATCTGGAACTGACCGGAACACACATAGGATGCGATACAACCAACTGCGGGGCATGTACTGTACTGATGGATGGAAAGGCCGTAAAATCATGTACGGTACTGGCTGTCCAGGCTGATGGGCACGAAATAGAAACAATAGAACATGAATCAGATAAAGAACTCAGCATGGTAAAGGAAAGTTTTGTGGAAGAGAACGGCCTGCAGTGTGGTTTCTGCACTCCAGGAATGATCATGACCAGTCTCTACATGCTCAGAAAAAATAAAAATCCCAGCGATGACTACATTAAAAGTAACCTAGCAGGAAATCTCTGCAGATGCACAGGTTATGTATCCATAATAAATTCCATAAAAAAAGCTAGTGAAAAAATAAATGGAGAGAGGGTGGTGGCAAAATGACATACCTCGAAAGATTTTCCAGTGGGAAGGGAAAATATCTTGATGATATAAGGCTGGACAACATGCTTTATATGTCACTTGTTCGGAGCCCCTATGCAAGGGCAAAAGTTAAGAGTGTGGAAGGTGGTTTAACTTCAAAGGATTTAAAGGCATATTATGCCATGTCTGAAGGGGAACACAGGGAGCCCGTGCTTGCCATTGATGAGGTAAATTATCAGGGTCAGGCAGTTGCCGCTGTATTCGGCAAAAACAGATACGAAAGCGAGGATTTGCTATCCACAGTAAATGTGGATTATGAACCTCTTGAAGCAATATCCAGCATTGATGACGCAAAGAAAAAGGCACCAATTTATCCCGACAGAAAGGATAACATTCTTGCTGTGGAAGATGTTGGAGTAAAATTCAGCGAAAAGGATATTGATTATGATATCAAAGTTACTGATACAATACTTCTGGATCGTGTATCTGCAAATCCCATGGAGACTAGGGGAATAGTTGCAGATTACAGGGACGGTATACTGAACGTGTATTTACCGTCACAGTCCATAGTGAGGTCCAAATCGGGAATAGTAAAATCCCTGGGACTTCCACCTGAGAAGGTTCGTGTATACTTAATAGACAATGGTGGAGCATTCGGTGTCAAGGCGTTATTTTATCCCGAATATATAATTGCATGCCATGCTTCAATGAAGTTCGGAAAGCCAGTAAAATGGCAGGAAACCAGAACGGAACATTTGCAGGCATGCCACGCAGGAAGGGGTGTTCAGGGTATTTTGACTCTATATGCAAAGAAGGATGGTACTATAACAGGACTAGATGGTGAAGTTCTTCTGGATAACGGGCCATATCTGGTTGATGCAGCTGCTGTAGACCTTGGAAACGTAATTCATGAAGTAACTGGTCCATACTTTATAGAAAAGGCTCATCTAACAGGAAAATACGTTATTACCAATAAGGCGCCGAATGGTTATTACCGTGGCGCAGGGAAGCCTGAAGCATCCATTCTCATGGAGAGAATGATAGACCTTCTCGCAGATAAACTGAACATGGATATAGCAGATATAAGGTTGAAAAATGCTCTGGAAAAGCCCTTCAAATCACCACTGGGACTTGAAATGAGATATCCCACGAAGCCATTCCTGGAGGATGCATTAAAATATTTCAATTACAGGGAATTATCCAAGAAGGAGCATGTGGGAATATCATTATTCATACTTGATGAGGATACAGCCCCTGGAGAAAGCGCCAGAATAATAGTTAAAAACGGAAAGATAAAGACCTATCTTGGCGGAAATGTTTCGGGTCAAGGACATGAAATGTTTGTCAGAAGCATACTCAGCGAAGAGCTTGATGTGGAGCAGGATTCCATATCACTGGAATTGCAGGACACGGAAACGTTGCCCAGAGGTGTGGGAACATGGGGGTCCAAATCAGCCATGACACATGGTTCTGTTCTCATGCAGGCAGCAGAGGAATTAACGAAACAGGTTGAGGAAAAATACGGAAAATACTCTCCTGAAATACTACTTTCACACGATTTTGACCAGACATCTTTCTATAACTTTGATTACAACGATAATCAGGTAAATTTCAATATTGTAACCTCTAAGATCAACGAAATGGGAGACTTTGAATCATTGAAAATAGGGGCGTACTACGATCTCGGCAAAGTTCTGAACCTTGCAAATGTCATGGGTCAAACGGAGGGTGGTGCACTTCAGGCCATAGGTGAGGTGCTCTCAGAAACCCTGAGGTATTCCGAAGATGGGCAGCTAATGACAACCAGCATAACAGATTCGGGAGTACTTACAGCAGATCATACACCGGAATTTGATATCAAGATAGTGGAAAATCCCTCTGTATTGAAGGACAAAGCAAAGGGCCTTGGTGAATCGCCTATGATTGGCATTCCGGAAGCTCTGGCTAGGTCTCTGGAAGTCCAGATACACAAAAGAATCAATACAATGCCAATAAGCAGGGAATTTATTTTTGACAGTTTATAATTTTAATTTATAATTATATATTATTTTATACTATGCCATGATTTAATGTTTCATTAATATTTATATTCAAAATGGAATATATTATCATTAATTTCCTTATATAACTTAATCCTAATAGAAAGAATTTGGATTTAAAATACTTTTCAGGCGTTGATATGTTTGTCATTTCTCAAAAATGTTATATATAAATATGAATTACCTTACAGATTATCGTCAATGATATACAAAAATCAATTTAAAGTAG
>JAKAAE010000137.1 GCA_021797225.1 Thermoplasmata archaeon
AATCCATAGCCGAGATTGATTTTTCCGGAAAAATACCCGAGGAGCTACAGGGGTTTTATCTTGCTAAAACAAAGGAGGGGGATATGTTCACAACGCAGTTCGAATCAACAGGTGCCAGAAGATTTTTCCCCTGTATAGACAACCCATCATATAAAGCGACATTTGACATTACGGTGAGAATAAATAAAGATCTGGATTCCATTTCCAATATGCCTATCGAATCTATGGAGATAAGTGGAGACAGGAAGATAATAAAATTTATGGAAACCCCCAAGATGTCGACATATCTCCTTTACCTGGGAGTCGGTAAATTTGACCAGAAATCAATTGACATTCAAGATGGCAAAAAGATCATACTTGCAGCTCCCAAGGGTCATTTGACAGAATCCGATTACCCGCTGGAAATTGCCAGGAAATCGATTGAATATTACGAGGATTATTTCGGTATTGAATATCCGCTCCCCAAAGAACATCTCATATCGGTCCCTGAATTTGCAGCAGGCGCAATGGAAAATTGGGGTGCACTTACATTCCGGGAAATTTACCTGAATATTTCACCATCCACAGGGGCTGCCGTGAAAAAGGCAGTGGCAGAGGTGATAGCACATGAACTCACCCACCAGTGGTTCGGTGACCTTGTTACCATGACATGGTGGGATGATCTTTGGCTGAATGAAAGCTTTGCAACATTCATGTCATACAAAGCTATAAACAAACTCGAGCCCGATTATGATATGTTTGCAGATTTTCTACTGGATGAAACGGCGGGAGCACTGGAAGGAGATTCTCTGGTTAATTCACATCCTATTGAAGTTGAGGTAAAACACCCGGATGATATATCTCAGATATTTGATGAGATCAGCTATGGAAAGGGTGGCAGCATACTGAGAATGATTAATGCTTTCGTAACCGATGATGTTTTCAGGGAAGGGCTTCATGAGTATCTGGAGAATTTTAAATACAGAAATGCATCCGGTTCTGACCTGTGGGAATTCATATCAAAGGTATCAGACCGCCCCGTAAGGAAGGTTATGGAATCCTTCATCAAGAATCAGGGCTATCCTGTTATCGAGATCAGGGAGGAAAATGGAAAATTGAAATTAAATCAGTACAGATTTCTCCTGAACGGTAAAAAGCAGAATGTGCAGTGGAAAATACCGCTGACCATAAAGTATACCTCGGGAACAAAAAGCCAGATATTTGATACAGAATCCATGGAAATAGATGATGTCAAGGGATTTATCAAACTGAATGATAGTGAAACGGGATTTTACCGTGTCATGTATTCTGATTCCCTCTATGAAAATATAATAAAAAATATCTCCATACTGGATAACAAAGATATATTCGGGCTTTTGAATGATATGCATGCATTTCTGCTTTCGGGCAGGATTACTTTCGGAAATTACCTTTCCAGAATCGAGAAGTTCATGGAATTGAATGATCCGCTCATTATAAGGGAAATATCCGGAGAATTATTTTCCATTTATAATATTTATCCAGAAAGCAAAGAACTTGTCAATGCCAACATGGAATATCTATCCTCCAAACTGAAGGCTCTGGGTGATAGGAACGGCAATGAAAATATAAATATAACATTGACCAGGGGTCTGCTTGCAAATAGATATGCAAAAGTAAACAGAGGATATGCAGAGGAACTGGCAAGATTTGAGGGATCATTAAATGAAACAGATCCGAATATGAGACTTGCAGTCTTAACATCCATAGCAGAGATACACAACGATGCAAAATTAATGCTGGATTTGCTGGAAAAATTTGACCAGGATGAGGATA
Source organism: Thermoplasmata archaeon (assembly GCA_021797225.1). Next base: position 1,795 of record JAKAAE010000137.1, read on the forward strand.
AGGTAAAGGTAATACAGGCCATGGCAGTACTTACCGGAGAAGAAAATTTCAAAACAATTGAGAATGCAATTAATGACAGAAAGATAAAAATGCAGGATTCTTTAAGATATTATATGCTGGCAGCGGTGAATCCGGGAGCAAGGGAATATATCTATAATAACCTGGAAAATATAATTCAGGGCATACAATCAGTATTTGCAGGTTCCGGTTATTCTTCCAGGGTAATAGAGAGCATTGTACCATTCATAGGCTTAAAACACCATGACGAAATGCAGGAAAAACTGGATAAATTGAATATAAGGGAGATCAGCCGGGGCATAAAAAAGGGAATGGAATACCTGAATATCTACATAAACTTCATTGAACGAATGAAAAATAATTAAAATCCTTTTGTTATATTTACATTTTTTACCATTGCATATGGCATAATTGATGGCGCTATTTCATCCCACCATTTTACATATTTTTCTTCACGGGATACTTCAACAACATTCTTGAGGATATTAAGAATAGAATCACTTATGCGTATTCCTGAAACATTTCCGGCAATGTCACCGTCTTTTATCAGAAATACACCATCCCGGGGAACAGTGGAAAATATTCCGTTGCTTTCATCCTGGAATCTAGTATACCATGCATTATTAATAAAAAGCCCGGATTTTATGCTGCCGATCATATCCTCAGGGGTACTGTTACCCGGAGACATGTGCAGCTGCCACGGAGCCGGATCCATGATTCCTGCATTTCCGGTACTCTGGTTTCCAGATTGTTTTCCAGTGGAGTATGAATGCATATAAGTTTTCAACAGTCCATTCTCTATCAGATTGAGTTTGCCTGTAGCTGTACCCTCCTCATCAACCGGTCTGTAACCTACACCACTTCCATTCAGGGGGTCATCATAGATTGTGACATTTTCAGATGCAATCTGTTTTCCTATTTTGCCTATAAAGGGGCTTAATCCAGCATTTATGCTGTAATATGATAGGAATCCTACATTATAGGAGAGTACTGTGCCAATGGTATAGGGCGAAAATACTACATCGTATCTTCCCTCATTGATTGAAACGGTTTTATCTGACATTGAAGCAGTTTTTGCCGCAGCCATACCTGTATTATATGGATTTGCCGATTCCATGGAGCCTTCCCCGAAGTGCAGTGCCTCCTGCCCGCTGTTGCTGCCTCTGAATGCACGTACTACAATTTCCAGCCCGGAGTTATAATATTCCTGGTCATTCCATGGTGTTATTATCCTGTTCCTGGTATGATCAAGATATGCAAGGCCTGCCGCCTTCTCTGATCCGCCATCCAGGGAACCCTGGATCAGTTCCCCTGCAATATCATATAAATCCACGTTATGATAATTCTGGTTTCCGTGGTAATTATATTTCACAGGGTTTATTCCATAAAAGTCGGGATTTTCCGGGGCTATTTCCAGCATGTCATGTAAAATTTTTAATTGTGATTCACCGGGTTCAAGGCTGTCAAATGATAACTCTGCAGTTTTTTTTCCCCTTGCCACAAATATATTGTAAGATGGAGATGACCAGCTATTATTCAGATCGATGCTATTTTGAGAGAATCTTACTTCATCGATTACACCATCCTCAATATTGATTGTAAATTCGTCGCAAATTTTACGGATTTCTTTAACAAAATTTTCTATTTCCAAGCTATCACTTCATGTAAACATTCCTGAGCCTGATGTGTGGCCCTCCCATCCATACCGGGACTCCCTGTTCCGGATCCCCTTTGCCGCACAGGCCGGCATGGAAGGTGAGGTCATTGGCAGAACCATCCACGGAGGAATAAAAGTTTACTGTTGTTGTTTCCAGCACGGGCCTGCGTACCATGGATGTAATTTTACCATTTTCTATCAGATATGCTTCCTTCCCCACGTATTTTTCATAAAATCTTGTATCATCGATATTCCATTCAGTAAAATTCTTCATATAAATACCGTGTTTCACACTTTCTATCAGCTCTTCAGGAGACTGTTCACCGGGTTCTATATATGTGGTGCTCATCCGTGCCAGTGGCTCCATATCCCAGTCTGATGATCTCCCACCACCATTTGCCTTCTGCCCTGCAATTGCAGCACTCTCCCGGTTGTGTATATATGTATCTGCAAATCCATTCCTATATAAGTAGCGTTTTCCTGATTTGATACCCTCATCGTCGTATGCATAGTATCCAAAACTGCCTTTTATGGACGGGTCATCGATCACATTTACATACGTGGAACCGACCCGTTGCTCTTCCCTGCCGGCATCTATAAAGGAACCACCTGCCTGGGCTGCTTCCCTTCCTATGATTCTATCGTATTCCATGGGATGCCCTGCGGATTCATGGGCAACTATCCCGGATATGGAAGGGCCCACCACAAGGTCGTATTTTCCAGGTGCAACCTTCCCTCCATGGATCGATGCTTTAAGAGTTCTAATATCATTGCCTATAAGTTCGGCGAAATTCAGTGAATCAATAAATTCATAGCCCGATGTTGAACCATATTCCTCAGAAGATTCCTCGAATGACCCTGAATCACTTATCCCGGCCATGTAAGAGAAGTATAT
>JAKAAE010000138.1 GCA_021797225.1 Thermoplasmata archaeon
TCTATGGCTAACGGAACTCTAAATAGAGGGAGTATCGGTTTCTGGGGAGTTGTTTTTATTTCGATGGTTGCAATTTTTCCTGCAAATATCTACATTATCTCATCCACAACAGCCCTGACATATGCAGGTGAAGCTGCTCCTCTGACATTCATCATAGGTACGGCGCTTATGTTCCTCAATGTTATAGCAGTCTATATTTTCAGCACAAAGATAGTCAATGCCGGTGGATACTACAAGTTTGTGGAAAAAGCAACAGGAAATGCAGTGCTATCCAGAAGCACCGCATGGATTCAATTTATAGCCCAGATGGGCCCTGTGATCATATCTGCAACGGTGTTTGGATGGCTTATCCCTGTAACCGCAAGCGCTCTATTTGGTGTAACACTGCCTTTCTGGGTGCCATTCGTAGCAAGTTTCCTGGTGCTGTTATATGTTTTCTTAATCAGTTACTTTGGGGTTAAGTTATCTACAAGGATAAGCATAGTAATTGGAATTCTTGAAATTGTCTTTGTCCTTGCGGCTGGAATCTATATAGTATCACATACACAATACAACTCACTTGGTACTTTCAACATAAAGAATTCCAGTGGTGGAATAGATGGGTTCTTTGTTGGCATGGTGACGGGTCCACTAACCGCATACATAGGTTATTCGGCTGTTGTGCAATTCAGTGAAGAGGCAAAATTTTCTAAGACAGTTATGAAAAAGGCCATAGTTACATCTATCCTCATAGCTGCAGTATTCGAAACTTTCATGATGTATTCAATAACAGTGGGAACATCTCCATCACACCTTGCAGCCCTTTCATCAAGTTATGCTCCTGCGCTGGTTCTTACCAGGGATTACATGGGATTAGGCTTTGCGCTAACCGTGCTTATTGTCGCATTGCTGGGCCAGATAACTTCACCGCTAACATTTGGAAATTCAGCTTCCAGGGTTGTTTATGCTCTTGGGAGGGATAAGATATTTCCTGAATCCTTTGCTAAGGTGCATAAAAAATATAAAAGCCCTGTCATAGCTATCACATTCGTTTTTATCTTTGCAGTGATTGCCAGTGTTATTACACAGGCATTCATGGTTTATCGTTTCGGTATTCTGACAGGAATGTTTGATGCTATTGTATTCTGGTCTATAATACTGACATTTACAAATCTGCTGTACCATGCCATAGTAAACCAGAGCCTACCTTTCCTCATGAAAAAACTCAAGCAACTAAATGTGGTGAAGCATATTGTTGCCCCAACAGTCGGTACAATCACAATCATAATAATTTTCTACTACACATTTCTGGGTATTGCCCTGCCTATAGCATATGACATACCGGTGATCATAGTATGGATATTAATTGGAATTTTTGTGGCATACAGGAAGAGAAATGTGGCAATCAGCAATGAGGATATGGGAGATAGTGTTTAAAGACCTTCTATCAATTCCCTTATTTTTTCAATCGCATTTTTAAGAACATTATTTTCTATATTTAGAGGAGGAGATATCCTGATTGCGTCGCCCATTGCTGTAGCAAAAATGCCTGATGAGACGAGCTCGTCTGAAAAATTTGTTGCTTCACTTTTTGACCGGAATCCTATCCCACATATAAGCCCCGAGCCTCTTAGTCTTTTACCTGATATAGGTTCTAGAATGTCCCCTATCATTTTTCCCTTTCTGGAAACCTCTGCTAGAAATGACGAATCCGAAACATGATCGAGTATAACCGATGCAAGGCTAAGTGAAAGTAGATTTCCAGAAGTTGAACCATAAACCCCATTCCTGAGGCTAAGCAGGAATTTACTTTTGCTTGCAATTTCATGATTGAATAATGTTATACCCAATGGAAGCCCGCCACCTATTGCTTTTCCAACAATCACCACATCTGGCAACGCACCCGAGTAGAGCTGGTATGAGAACACTTTCCCTGTTTTTCCCATGCCTGTGTATGATTCATCAACGCAAACAATCAGATTAGGGAATTCTTTTGCCAGGTCTGCAAAGAAATCAGGATAGACAGAATGTATGCCACTTTCTACCTGTATAGGTTCCACTATTATGGAAGTTGAACCTGCATTTACTAAATCCCTTATACGATCCATTACATCATTTCCAGTTGGGAACGGTATTTCAAATTCTCTGCCATACTTTAATAAATCGTACCTATTTTTGTTAATATACTGTCCTGATTTACCATGATATGCACCTTTTACTGTTATCACAGGCCCGAGTTCTGAAAGGGTAGTCAGGGCTATATCACACGCCTCGCTACCGGAGGACGAATACACGCCGGAGGATTCATGCATGCCTGTTAGTTCTGAAAGCCTTAAAATGACATTTTCTGCTGATTTGTTGTATGAGACAGTTAGAGGGTAATGAATGGGTTTTGTGGAAATATGTTCGTATATAGCATTTATTATCTCCGCGTTCATCTGACCAAGTATATTGTTTGATTCCGAAAAATTTACCAATTTATTTCCATCACTGGTGAAAAGATAGGAACCTTTTCCTCCCTGGAACGTTATAGCCATTATATCATATTATGGAGTACTATAGAAATATATTTATTACCAGCAATAAAAGATCCATTGGCAACATAATAATTTTATTTTAATAACACATTAATCCTCATTTTTATTATCATGGTTAAGAACGGAATTTTATAGCCGTTTTGCATAATTCTCAATGATTGAGAGTATTTTTTTCCACTTTTCCATTCTTAACTACAAGAACAACGTTTTCAGGCCTCAGAAGTGATACATCCTGCATCGGGTCTCCTCTTACTGCTATGAAGTCTGCTTTCTTCCCCCTCATCAATCTTCCAATATCGGATCTGCCAACACAATCTGCTGCCACAGATGTAATTGATTTAAGTGCATCAAGCGGCCCTACAACTTCAGATATATAGACAGCCTCCCGGTAGTTTTGTCCGTGGGGTTCATCGTCACTGCCTACATAATCTGTGCCTGCAGCTATTTTAACACCTGAACTGTATGCGAGCTGTATATCCTTTTCCAGATGTGTCTTTATCATGGCATCCCTGTAGTGGTTTACATCTGTACGTTTCACCTTATATACTGACAATGTAGGAACGTAATACATTCCTTTATGTACCATTTTATTGACGTGGTCTTCCGTTAGTTCCAGCCCATGCTCAACGCTGTCAAAATTTGCGTCTATGGTATTTGTGATTGCATCCTTTCCATATGCATGTGCAGTGGCCTTTATATGCGCCCTGTGTGCTTCATCTGCTATTGCAGAAAGTTCTTCCACTGTAAATTCTTCCTTTATCAACCCACCTCCAACAAAGCTCCTGGATGCATATGCCTTTATCACTTCAGCTCCCTTGCGAAGGTTCATCCGGACAGCTTTTCTGCATTCCCAGGGACCATCACAATAATATGAATATGAGAGTTCCCTTGCTACCTCCGGCGTAAACATTTTAGGGTCATCATCTCCACCGGTTTCAGCAAGTGAAAAACCAGCAGATATTATCCGTGGCGATTTTATCATCCCAATTTTTTCAGCCTTCCCCATGTCAAGCGACACTTTATCTCCCAGTGTTCTTATTGTAGTAAATCCCCCGTTTAATAATTTTTGGGCATCCTGATAAGATCGTAATGTAAGGAGCACATCAGAAGTAAGAATCCAGTCCATTAAAGACCTGGTAGGTGTTCCAAAAAAATGTGTATGTACATCTATAAGCCCAGGCAAGAATGTGAGCCCATCATAATCCTTATCACTGTTCTTAGTTTCTTCAACGTATTCTATTTCTCCTGTTGACTCATTTACTTCCATCTCTGCCTTTTCATGAAAGTGTTCTCCATCAAAAATTCTTCCACTGTACCGCATTATGTTATATTAATCGGTACTATAAATCTCTATCCGGCAGGTTAATAATTATGTTTGCCAGTACATTTACTGGACTTATAGCAGAGTATGCCAACAGGGTATTACTTTTAATTTTTTCATAGCTAATATAGATTACCTATAAATTGGTAGAGTTAAGATTTAAAATACCTTTATAATATTTCCATAGATGTTTCTTTACGACTATGGCTTAGGCATCCTGCTGGGACTGTCACTTGCAGGCCCTCCCGGTTCCGTAAATTCAATTATTGCAAACGAAGCGCTGAAATCCCCGCTTCATGGCACACTGGTAGGTTTAGGCGCAATGACTGCGGATTTAACATTTTTTGCCATAGTATTTCTGACCAATGGAATCATAAGCCCTGCAATTCTGAAAGTTATATACATAATAGGTGGTATTTTCATGCTTTACCTGGGCATATCGATACTCAGGTCAAAAATGCCATCAAAAACAAGGAAAGGCAATTATGTTTTAGGAGTAACCATGGGATTGACAAACCCTTTTCAG
>JAKAAE010000139.1 GCA_021797225.1 Thermoplasmata archaeon
CTCTATTCGCGAGGATGCAGTGGCATCCTTTTCAACAGTTTCATATCCATCAGGTTTACCTGTTACCGGTATGTAAACATATTTATCGTCACTGGATATTTTATAATTATTATCTATTAAATTGAGATTTCTCAACTGATTGATCGTTTCCTGGCCATATTCTTTTGCCACCTTTACATGGATCATCTTTACTGCCTGTAAAATCTATTGTTTATTTTTTTAGCATTCTCTATAATGTCTCCCGCAAGTTTCACCGAGAAACCGAATATTTTTGATATATCCTCTATTCTTGACCCGGCAATGACTTCAAGTGAGGTGAAACCGTTGTTATATAGCCTTCTTGCCCTGACTCTTCCCACCTGCGGTATCTCTATGATGCGTATTATATCCTCTTTTATTCCCTCCTTTATTCTTATGTTTAGATGCATTAATTTATTCTCCCTCTCCTTTGCAAACATTCCCGAAATTCTGTAAAGAGAATATGAAATCCAGTCAGCCGAAGAGGCCCTTGCCTGAATATCGCCCGGTCCAATACCGAAGGTCTCCGCTATGGTGCCAACAGGAACCTCGTTAATCCACTCATTCAGTATTATAGCTGTTTTTGCGGCCCTCATTGATTCATCACTGAAATCATTTATATTATGCCTGTCCAGAAACTCCTCTATATATACATAATCACTGTCCCTGAAATTGAATGTGAGTATATCCGGTGTTTTGGAAATGAAATAGAGATATAATTCTTCTGAATACTCAAATTCCAGTGCCTGCTTCAGTATGAGCGCGGTAACAGGATCAATGTACAGGTCTGAAGTGAGCCTTCCGAAATGTGTAGCTGAATACTTTCCATCTTCTTCAGCTATGAAACCATTGTCTTTCAGAAAATAGATTGCGCTTTCAAATGCAAGATCCAGATCTTCTATATCTTTCTGGACTGCCAGCAATGTTTTTCCGTAGAAAGCGTTGATGCCTTCAAGATCATCCGCTATTCCCGATGCTATGAGTGCCAGAATATTGAACCTTATAAGACTGTTTGAGTCCATTTTCGAAATAACGGGCTCAAGCTCTCCACTCAAATATCCCTCTGCGACCCTGAGCATGGTTGGTGAAGCAGCATATATGTAGCCGTAACCTTTTTTATCATATTTCGGTCTACCTGCCCTGCCTATCATCTGCTGGATTTCTATACCGGATATGGGTTTGCTGTATCCATCTGCATATCTGGTTATATCCCTTATTATAACCGTTCTTGCAGGTAAATTAACACCCGCTGCCAGTGTCGGTGTCGCAGCAAGAATTTTTATAAAACCTTCCCGGAAAAGCCTCTCTATTTCCGTTCGCTGATCATTTGACAATCCTGCATGGTGGTACATAACCCCGCGTGATATCATGTTGTTTTGCACGTCATTGAATATATCTGGAGGTATATTCATAGCTGAAACATCATTGTTGAAGTTAAAGATACCCGCCATCGACTGTGCATATTTCTCCGCATTTCTTCTCGAGTTCCTGAATACCAGAGCCTGTCCTCCTGATTCCAGGCTTTCCCTTATGAGGTATATTTCATCCTCACTCCCGATGAACTTCTTGGATTTATCCTGGATAAGGCTATGCTTGAACACTATACCAGTTTCCAGTGGCACTGCCCTGAAATTCGATATAACTGTACTTGCATTCATCCATTCTGCTAATTCTTCTATATTTGAAATAGTTGCGGAAAGTCCGAGAATCAAAATGTCCGGATTCAGGTAAAGTACTGTGGATATGACAGTTTCCAGTCTTGGTCCCCTGCTCTGATCTGATATCATATGAATTTCATCTACTATGATGAGCCCGAAGTAATTCAGTATATCAGGATCCCTGTGAAGCATGGAATCTGCCCTTTCCGATGTCGCAATAATAACATCATAATTCTTTACGAAGGAGGGTGGAACATCATAATCGCCGATGGACATTGTTACCTTCAACCCCAGATTTCTAAGTGTTGACAGTTCTGCAAATTTCTCCATGGCGAGAGACCTCAGAGGAACTATATACATGGATTTCTTTCCCTTTAAATATGTATCATAAATAGAGATATAAGCTATGAGTGTTTTACCTGAGGCAGTTGGCACCGATACTATTACATTACCGTTTTTCCTGATCTTTTCCACTGCCTCTTCCTGGTGCTTGTAAAGTGTAAAATCATTATTTTCAGTTACCTTGAGAAATTCCCCGGAGGTAGCCTCGCTTAATTTCATGGGAGAATATTATTAAATGTTTTAAATAACTATCTGTATGTCAGGATTTAGAAAATTTCTCATTTCCGCATTTTGTAGAAAGTATAAATAATAGTTATACATATAACTATTATGGAGAAAAAAATGAAAATTGGTCCTAAAGGGCAGGTTGTAATACCTAAAGATATCAGAGATATCACTGGGATAAAACCAAATACCGAGGTTATTGTCTCACTAAATGGAAATAACATTACAATCAGAACTGCAAAACCATTAACGGAGACTTATCTAAAATATTATGAAACAACTTATTCAAAAAAACTAAAAAATAGTGTGGATATAAATAGAATACTGGATGATGAATATGACAGAAACTTTTTACATTGATTCTAACATATTTATTTTTCCGGTTATATATAATAATGAACAGGCTTATAAAGCGGGAAATATTCTATCCAGAATAGAAAATAATGAAATTATAGGATACACTTCTGTTTTAACATGGGACGAGGTTGTGTACGTTATATGGAAAACACTGGGAAAGGCAGATTCTATATCAATAGGCAAAAAATTTATAAATTATCCGAATTTGAGATTTATAAATACTGATTTAAATATTATCATAAAAGCTACGGAGATAGCAGAAAATTATAATTTAAAGCCAAGAGATTCTATACACATAGCAACCGCATTATCGAGAGATATACATAATATTATATCTGATGATTCTGACTTTGATTCGGTGGATATTGTATATAGGATTAAACTTTAGGCTTTTTTTATGTTAATCTTTAAACTTTCAAAATTTAGAGAGGTATCCCTGTTAACATGTCTGATTATAAAAGTCAGTATACTGATATTAGTAATACTTTTTATATATTATGGCATAACATCCTGATGATTACCATAACTTTCGTCATACCTGCCAGCATTGACTTTAACGGTGGGATTGAAAAAACAATTTCTCATTATTATGAATGCAATACCGGGGATTTCAAGAAATTCATTCTTCAGGGGGAAGGCAAATCATCAGCGAATATATATTCAATAAAATCAATTTATTCGAAATTAATAATAAAAACTTCGGGCATAGCAAATTTTATGGTAAGAATGTTTGCTCCGGCATTACTTACACTGGATAGAATTATTAATTTAAAAATCATTAAATATATAGAAAAAACATCCGACATCATCTACCTAACACATAATGATTACTATTATTTATTCAGGCACGGTAAATTCATGATATGGAGTGAACATGGGAATATCCCCTCTAATTATACGGGTATCGCCATTATTAATTCAGCGGTTACATCATTGATAAAAAATAAACTAATATTCCGGAATATAAGTGCAGTGCATCTGATAAACGGTTATAACCGTAAATTAATTCCCATGAAGAATGTATTCTGTGTGCCGAATGGCGTAGATTCTTCTTCATTCATTCCGGGGGAGAGGAAGACTGGAAGACCAAGATTGTTGTATGTTGGCAGACTCGAAAAGTCAAAGGGCATAGATATGGTGTTGAATGTATTCAAAAATCACAATCTGAATATTGAGCTCACTGTTGTGGGATCGGGAAATTTAGAGAATGATTTCAAAAACGTCCCTGATAATGTAAAATATTTGAAGAATATACCGGATTCCGAATTGCAGAAGATTTACAGAGATTCAGATGCGTTTATTTTTATATCCACTCTAGAAAACTTCGGCAATGTAGTTCTTGAAGCGTTATCATCCGGACTTTATGTGGTTGCATCACAAAATTTAAAGCCACGATTCAACGATATAGAGAAAATGAATTTCCTTGAATATATTGAACCTACAGAAGAGGGTATACTTGAAGCCATAAGGGGTATTGAGGAGAAGCTTAAATATACCGAGATATTTGCTTCCAGACTTTTTATACATAATTATATAAAAAAAACTTACGACTGGAATAATGTGCTTGTTCAATTTTATGCTGATATTAAAAGTGTCTATCATCAGGAATGAAACAGTATTATACTTAATAGTTATAAAAGATATATGAAAACACAGATAATATGGCATGGGCATGCAGGATTCAGCATAAAATGGAAAACAAACATACTGATAGATCCCTTTTTCACAGGAAATCC
>JAKAAE010000140.1 GCA_021797225.1 Thermoplasmata archaeon
CCCATACTTAGCACTATTAAAGACGCAAACCCGGTGACTGAAAGTTTGAACCTCAGGTATAAAATGAATAATGAATGGTTCAGCCAGGCATACGGTGCAGAACTTATAGCAGAGAAATATGGAATATTAAGGGAGGATATGGATTTTCTTGGTTATACAAGCCATATGAGGGCATCGCAATCAAGGAATGTATTTCAACACGAGATTCTTCCTGTAAAAAATAACGGGAATACCATACTTGAAAAAGATGAAGGAATAAGGGATAGTCCGGATTTAAAGAAGATGAACCAATTGCCTCCTGCCTTCCCAAACTTGAAATTAGTCACAGCTGGTAATTCAAGCCAGATATCTGACGGGGCAAGCATTGCAATTCTTGCATCTGAAGATGCTGTAGAAGAGTATAATTTAAAGCCGGTCGCAAAAATCGTATCCACTGCTGCAGTTGGCGTAAATCCAGTTACGATGCTAACCGGCCCGATACCGGTAACAAAGAAGGTTCTGGACCGTGCAGGGATGAAAATTGAAGACATTGACGTTTTTGAAGTTAATGAGGCATTTGCATCTGTGGTGCTTGCATGGGAGAAGGAATTAAATGTGCCACATGAAAAGGTAAATGTTAAAGGAGGTGCTGTAGCACTGGGCCATCCATTAGGTGCAACCGGTACAAGAATAGTTTCAACAATGGTGAATATTTTAAATACAAGAAAATTACACTATGGATTAATAGCAATATGTGAAGGCGGGGGCATGGCTAATGGCGCTATAATAGAGAGGGTAGAATAGAGAAATTGTTTCCTATAAACTTCTCTTTTTAAATAGTTGAGAGGTGCTTAAATGGAGCTATGTATAGTTAATTGCAATAATAACTTTGTAAAGCATTAATATTATATGATTCAAAAGTATGTTCCCATTCACTGTCGGCGATAGTACTGTTAGATAAGATTATATAATGGTATGGATTAAATATTTATGGAAATAGACAGAAAAGAAAAAACAAATTCCATACCTGACGAATTCTTTAACATAACCGAAGATAACATTAAAAAACTTAGAAATAGGCATAACAAAATAAGAAGGTGGGTAATAGCTGATTTTTTAAAACGGAATGCCTGTAGATATCCGGAAAAGGCCGCCCTGATTTTTAACCATCCGGGAAAGGGAGAAATTAAATTAACGTATCCTGAACTTGAAGCGAACTCCAACAGGGCAGCAAACGCATTTCTAAACTTAGGAATTCAAAAATACGACAGAATTGCGATCCTGGCTCATAATACCCTTCATCATGTCTTAACAATATTCGGGGCTGCCAAAGCGGGTGGAATCTATTTAGCTCTTAATTATCTCATGTCTGGAAAGGACCTGGCTTATTGCATAAACCATTCCGAGGCAAAAGTGCTCATTGTAGAAGATTCATTATATGATAAAATAAAAGGCGTTTTAGGCGATCTGAAAACTGTTAAAACATTTATATGGTCAAACCAGGGTTTAAACGATCCACCGCCGGACAATAAGTGGCTGAATTTTGATGAATTGCATGAAACTTTTTCTTCTGAAGAGCCAGATATTATCTTAAATATTGAGGATCCGGTAACATTCACCTACACAAGTGGAACCGAGGCATTGCCTAAGGCCGTTGTTCTGTCCAACGAATCACTCATTTCAGAGTATGTTGGTGCCATTATTGACGGCAAATACAACTCCGATGACATAAACCTTAATCCAATGCCTATTTTTCATGTTGCCCAACGGGATGTTTTTGTAATGCCCATATTTTATATTGGCGGAACAAACATAATGTTAACAAACCCGAATCCAGAGAACATTTTATGGTATGTAGATAGGTATAAGCCCACAATACTTTTCCTTGCCCCCACAGTTTGGATTAGCCTGCTGAGATATCCTGATTTTGACAAATATGATTTCAGTTCCCTTACAAAGTGCTACTATGGAGCTTCAATATTTCCAGAAGAACCACTTAAAGAATTGATGAAAAAGCTTCCTCAGGCCAGGTTTTACAATTACTATGGCCAGACGGAGCTGGCTCCGTACCATACAGTGGCAAATCATGAAGATATTTTAAGATTGCCCAAAACTGCAGGAAGAAGTGGCCTGAACATGCAAACAAGAATTGAAGATGCCAATCATAATGAGATAATTGAGCCAGGCATTCCAGGAGAGGTCACGGGAAGGGGAGCCCATGTTATGCTAATGTATTTTAAAGACCCGGAAAAGACGGAAGAGACGTTTAAGCATGGATGGTTCCACACCGGAGATATTGGATTCATGGGCAACGATAGATATCTTGAGATAGCTGATAGGAAGAAAGATATGATTAAAACCGGGGGAGAAAATGTCTCTAGCAGGGAAGTTGAAGAGGCAATATTTAAACATCCGGACATCTCGGAAGTTACCGTTATAGGTTTGCCACACAGGAGATGGGTAGAAGCCGTCACAGCTATAGTGGTACCCAAACCTGAAAGAACTATAAACCCGGATGAAGTAATAGAATTATGTAGAAAAGAGCTCTCACCTTTCAAGGTTCCTAAGGCTGTGATAGTTATCAAGCCGGATGAACTCCCAAAATCGCCATCTGGAAAAATATTGAAGAGGGATTTGCGGAATACATTTGCCAATTACTATGAAACAAAATAATAATAGAGGTAACAATCCAGTGTTTTACAAATTCATACTTTAAGGATTTTCATATTTTTAGTGTTTCAAAAAATCCATCTTAATTTCATAGACATTAAAAGGATAGAAGATAACTATCATGGAAGATTATTTAGGTCATAAATTGCATATACAATTTTGTATATAAAATATTTTGATAATTCCATTTTATCATACCTTTATATTTACACAAAATTATGAACATAAACATTCTTTCATCACTCGATAAACAGAATTTTAAATATTTTCACGATCCAGTCGCAAGGAAGCCCATGGCTTTAGCCGTGAGAAGAATTGCGAGAGATTTATATAATATTATCCTATTATATTTATAATAAAAACCTCCTGACTCGCATGGATTGTGTCTAAGGTTGCCTGAGGGTTCCGGTGGCAACACCGAAGGATGTATAACATACGCCTCTGCCTGACTGGCGAGGGTAATGCCATCATTTGAAAGGACTGGTAAGGGTTGTTCCCTGAAGTCAACCTGCCTATTGTGCTCCGTTCCCGCAAGGGGTTGCCATGCCAACAAATCTGGAAGTGCAAGCCCACTGCTTTAGTGGGTAGTTGACTATTATATAGCCCCTGAATGGATATATATTCCTATCTGGAGACTACATATTATTTGTCACAGTTGACATAATATTAATATAAAAGTATGTCTTATATGACACATAGATGAAAACACAGGAAGAGTTAATAAGTATTTTATCGAATTATAACTTCTGGAATAAAGATATTGATACCGGAGTTCCTAGGGATAATTATGTTAATAATATTTTAAGATTTTTAATAGATATAAATATAGTAACAGAAACAGGAATCAGGCGATCAGGAAAATCTTATATAGCCAGGCAGGTAGTTAATCGCTGGATAAGATCACATAATAAATTTGATACCTTAATTATCAATTTAGACGATGAAAGATTTATTGATGCTGATTACAATTTGTTGTTAGATATATATGATGCATATTCAAATTTGGTTAAAAAAAGTGATAATATACTGATTGTACTGGACGAGGCACAGGAAATCGAGAGATGGGAGCGATTCGTTAGGGGATTAAGCGAGAAGGGTGTAAAATTCCTTATTACCGGTTCATCATCAAAATTGTTAAGTTCTGAATTTTCTACCCTATTATCCGGTAGAAGTATTAATATCAACATCATGCCCCTTTCGTTTACCGAGTTTTTATCGTTTAATAATATTAAAATTTCAGAGCAAAATGCGATTCTGTTCAATATGGAGAAAATTGCAAAATTGCTTGAAGAGTATATAAAATATGGCGGGATGCCAGCGGCAGTTCTGCATAAAGACATAAAAGAGGATTTAATAATAAGTTATTTTGACACTATAATTATCCGTGATATAATTGAGAGGTATAATGTATCCAATGAACACAATTTAAGATATTTGATTATGTATTATTTAACAAATATCTCATCTACAATCACATATAACCGGATATCCAGTTCTACGAAAAATAATAACAGAGCCATACCTGTAAAATCTGTGCAACGATATTCTAATTATATTGAATCTACGAATATAATTTCATTTTTAGATATGTTTTCATATTCATTGAAGGAAAAAGAAAATAACCCGAGAAAAGTATTTTCT
>JAKAAE010000141.1 GCA_021797225.1 Thermoplasmata archaeon
TTCGCCTGTGAGGATGGAGAATAATCCGATTATGAACAGTCCAGTTATGGCGATATACCTTGGAGAAACCCTCGAGGCAAGAATTCCACCTATAAATTGAAATGGCATTAATCCTGCAAAAAAACTGGTTGCAATAAATCCTATTTCCAGTTCTGATAAATGAAGCTGGCTTTCTATCAGGATAAATGCCGGAGTTATAGCAAACCAGTTGATCCCATAAATCAATCTCGAAGCGTAAACTGGAATTGTAAAAAAATCTTCCTTATCCATATTTCTTATGGGATTATTCTTTATTATATTAAATGCCCTATTTATATTTAAATCCAAGTTCCAAAAATAGAATTACCTATTGTTTCTTATGGATTTCATATGAAGGATATGGTAGAAAAAATTTGGTTAATTCAAGTTAACACAATTAACCGGTAAATTATTTACTAATATTATTACCGAAATATATATATATATATATATATATTCATGCATTAATATCATTATGAGGAAAAGACTTAATATAAAAGTTTTAATTAGTGTTCTGGTGGTGATTATATTTATAGCACTGGCATGCATGCCTGCAGTTGATAGCTCAGCCAGTGGTACAGCACAGGCAAACAATATTCCATATGCTGTGGATAATAATTCATCAATTGCATCACAGTTTGCATCATGGTACAGCAAGGCATATCCTAACAGCAGTCCATTGCAGGTTGCTAATATGAACACATCACAGAGGGATGCAGTATTTGGTGAATTCCTTCACAGTGATATAGCTGCACAGAAACTTATTTCAGAGAGAAATAATAACAGCATAGCTAAGTTCAATACAATAGACCACGAGAGGGCAGCTGCTGCATTTAATTCCATAATGAATAATGGTGCTCCTACAGGTTACAGAATGGAACTTCAGAGCAAGAATGGAAGTACGGTTACATCTTTGTATGTACATTCAGGAACAGTAACATCTGCTATTGTGCATATAAGGCCTGACCTCCCGAATGGTGTAAGCGATCATGGTGAATGGGTAATGGTATCAATCAACTATTTTGTTTACCATGCACCATGGTGGCTAGGTGGCTGGAGTGTTACATACGGGGAACATGATGTAATTAACTCTTTATACGCTGGAAATAGTGCTCAGAGATATTATAATCACATAACTAGTGAAACTAACGATCATAGTATACTTATTTCCATTGCTCTATATGCATTATCTGCAGGGTTAGCCTTTGCCCCTGCATCGTTTGGATTAAGTGGATTAGCTGGCGCAATAGTAGCAGCGGCAGTTGGAGGGGCTGGTATAGTAATTGACGTCCTAGCTGTAGTTTGGGATGATGATTTTA
This sequence comes from Thermoplasmata archaeon, assembly GCA_021797225.1. Next base: position 1,338 of record JAKAAE010000141.1, read on the forward strand.
CATCTCTATACGAGTCTACTTATGCTAATGAACCAGCTGGGAATAAATCTATTTGGGTATACGATACTATTGATTATTATTATCCATGGGTAACAGTTGTAGGCACCTTAGCATCGTCTATAGGAATGTATGGATATCTGAGTAACATGCACGTGGTGACATTTATTCCTAATGTCCCAGTAGTAGCATACGGGTCTATGACCGGTCTATATGTAGTTTCTCATTTAAGTAGTTACACCCATAAAATAGCAAATCAAATAGGTTGTAATACATGGGGATATGGTGGTTCATATTCAGGATGATTAAATGTTAAGGGTGAAAAAAGGTGAGTTTAAATGAAGTATTTATATATGCGTTGATTGGAATTTCAGCAACTACCTGGATCCTCTTTTTCTACGTCACAATAAATTACAAAAAAAACAAGGAAAAGAACGTGCCAGTAAAGTATCAGAGAATGCTATTTTTTGCCATCCTATCCTTGTATTTTTTAGTAGCAACTCCTTTTTTCTTAATAAAACAGGGAAGTATAAAGCTCCCACTGGTGGATATAGTGTTTCCCTTGGGAGTGATAATCGCAAGCTTGATTTCATTATTATTTTCATATTTAAGGTATGGTTATAAAAGACTTAAAGAAAAATATTAAATATGCCAGTTTTAATTTATTAATAGTATTTCTCGGCATAATACAATAAAATGAAGGAGAACTATGAAATCAACTTTAACCCAACACATAAAAATTATATTCGATGTAATAACAGTATCCGTGGTTGTTTATGAAATGATTGCCATAGCAATTTTTAACTTTTTTCTCGAGAGGAGATTAGCCAATATATTGTATCAGCACTTATTCATCTGGTGGGCAATATATCCACTCTTCCTAGGCATTTTATTCATATTTATAAGATTTATTTTCATCGAAACCCATCGTAAAATGGATGCATAGCAATAACAGCCTTCCATAAATAGAATCTAGAATAATTCAGTTTCTTATTGATCGGCTAAATTCTGCAATTCATCCAGAAGCTCTTTCTCCACATGGTCTGACCATGCAATTTCAGGCACATCCACAACTATGAATATCTCAGAAATCAGTATAACCTCTATGGCTGTAACCGCAATATCACCAAGAAGCCTTCCAACTCCAACTTCAACTTTAATCTGTCCAGAATCAGATGTAAATATGAATGTGAGAGCTCTGTCGGCAGCAACCAATCCCCTTAGAATACCGAATTTCTGGGCCTGCAGTATAGCCTTGTCTTCCTGTATATTACTCTGCACTCTCCACTTGTTATCGGTCAAATAAGTTGAAAAAGCCTTAACCAGATCATTTAGACTTTTTGTAGTTGTTATCATTCTTTCTTTTTTGAAAATTTCCATAATACACCAATTCCTATACTTTATTATACTTTGCTGTAGATTCTATCATTTGGCAATGCTCTGGATTATAGAAAAAGATACATATTTATTAACTGAAATTTCATCACCATTCATGAGAGCATACATATTCATCAGGCACGGCGAGAGTGACATAAACGTTGCGAAGCTTCTATCTGACGATAATGAAAATAATTTCCTTACCGAGCAGGGAAAAATGCAGGCAGAAAGGACTGCCATGCAACTGCAGGGACTTAAATTTGATGGCATAGTAAGCAGCCCGATAAAGAGAGCCTATGATACTGCAACTATAATATCAAATTACACCGGCCTGGATATAAAAATAGATGACAGACTCAGAGAGATAGACCTTGGAAAAGCTAACGGGCACAGTATTACTGAATTTCAGGACGAGCTGTATCCGAATTCTCACATAACGGGTGAGAAAAGGGATAGCCTGGGAATGGAACCATGGCAGCATCTATGGAAGCGGGTCAAGGGATGCATTGATGACAATCATGGAAAATACATATTTGTTTCACATTCCGATCCTATAAGGGCAATAGCTTCATATTATCTGCATTTCTCTGAAGCTGATAGTTTCGGCATGGCAATAAAAAATGCATCAATGACAGTAATAGGAAAAGAGCCACCAAGGGTTTTGTGCCTCGGCGCAATAAATCTTGATAATAAAATAAAGACTATATTTAAATGATCACTTTCTAAGCACTGTTTACCGGTATTATTTTGCAGCTGCCCTTCTGGATGGCTTCTTTTTTGCCTGAATATTCATTCTTTTCAAAAATGAATTATTTATAATGAAATAAAGTATGCCTACTACAAAGCTGCCAAGCGCGATTATTAACCAGAATAATGCAGTTTGGTTCTCATAATAAGATAACATGTAAAGTCCTACTATAGAACCTGAAAATGAGCCGGCACTGATGAACAGATTGTAAATGCCGATGTATGTCCCTTTCATATTCTGCGGTGCAATGGATGTAATTATTGTCTGTGTAGTTGGTGCAACAAAATCTTCTCCGATGGTCATGATTCCCATGGAAATCAGGAAATATAATATATCCTTTGAAAACATTAAAACTATAAAACCCAGGAAATAGAAAATCATTCCGATGGATCTGAATAACACCGGATTAGATGATTTATTCATTACTTTGAAGATAGGATACTGCAAAAGTACGACAAGTATGCCATTCAATGAATATATATACGCTAAATAGAGTATAGGCAAACCTTCAAAGTCAAAGGCATATAATGTGAGCGATGCCCCACGTTGCCTCAGCATGAATGCCATAACTATGCCTATTACTATGAATAATATGAAGAATTTATCTTTATATGCAAGTTTTATATCTGATTTTGTGAGATAAAGTGCCTTGGATGGAAAGTACGTTTCCCTTACATTGAAGTAGAGTATGCCTATTTCAACGAATGTACTGATTCCGGCTAGCAGAAATATGTACTGGAATCCGTACACAGAGAGTACCGCACCCATTATGGGCCCTATTGCTGCACCTGCATTTGCAAGAACCCTTATAATGGTATATCCTGAGAGC
>JAKAAE010000142.1 GCA_021797225.1 Thermoplasmata archaeon
TGGATTAAACCGTATCCAATTAATATATTGATGACTTTACCCACATCAATATTATTTTCTTTTATTTCGTGTCTCCTTTCTAATTCTAACAGACTAAAGCAACCCTTAGGAGATTTTTGTATTCTAGATAGATTTCGCATAATTATTTGCTTTTGAGGTTCTAGGTTATTATCTGCCATTTATTATATTATAATATAAAGTTCTACCACTTGAAACTTTTTATTACCAAGTTCTAATTACTTTTCTATTTTAGTATACTTTTTATACTAATATGTGATTAGTTTTTATGGGTGCATTTAGCGACATATTTGGAAAAGTCCCAAAAGTGCTAATTCTTGAAATGTTTGCAGAAAATCCTGATGATGAATTAACTGTTAAGGATGTAATTGATCAAACAGGAGTATCAAAAAGAGGTGCGTATTTAATAATAAAAAAATTTAAAGATACAGGGTTACTCACAAAGATTCCTGGAAGACCAGAAAAATATATGTTAAACCATAACGATTTGAGAGCCTTAACATTAATAAAGGCAGAACCTCTCTTAATTATGGGAAAGCTCGAATATGAAATAAAAATGGATGATAACATACCTCTAACAATGCCGTATCAAAATTATGATGGTTATATTATAAATGTAAATAGTAGATGGGGATATAAAACTTATAATACATATTTCGATGGTACGGAAAGAGATGATGTTACAGAAGATGTTAAAACAAATAACGACCAATACTCGTTGCCTATTGGTGCATAGCTATGAGTGATAATATAGTATTTCAATCATACAGAGTTGCGTTAAGATCAAAAAGTTTGTTCAGGAATATTAATATAAAGCTTATAATGGAAAGTTTTGCATCTGGAGGATATAATTTTAGACTTCCACCACCAGTCATTAATCCTGTAGCAGATGAAACAGGTGTTGGGATTAAAGGTCCTGTATTGCAAAAGGGAGAGATTATAATAGACATCAACAGTGATATAAATTCAATTGGTATTCAATGCAGTAATATGGGTGTACTGATTAAAGAGATAAACGAAACGTTCTTACCGGCCTTAAAAGATATTCAATATTTTTATCATAAAATATGGTTTTACGAATTTCAAGGAAAAATTAAGTTAAAAAATATGGATTTTTCGGTATTTAACTCCATAAAACCTAATAATATTAAAAAGATCTCAAGTGTTGTTGATAATGGTAAAAACACAATGAAAATACGGGGTTTAACATTATGGAGTGAAGATAATCCAGATTCTGAAAATTTTACAGAAGTGAAATTAGCTCCGGATTTACTGGACACTAAACTTATGGTTTATCAGTTAATATTTAGAACCCAACGGGAAGATAATTTTTTTGAAGAACTCAAATATATGAATAAAAACCTACAATCGTTAAATATATAACTTACGATTTAAGGTCCAATAAATCATAATCTGATAGAAGGCCCACACATGCAGTTGCTCTGCAGAAATAAATTAAATTTCACAAGGATTTCAATAGTGCTGAGCGATATTAACAGAAGCTACAATGAATTAGCCACAGGATGCAAACCTCTCTGGGCCACAGGCCTCTGAGATCTGCCAGGAGGTACATGCATCTACCAAATTCAGAGGTGGTGAAAAACATGAAAATAAAGCTTGAGGAACTTTTTCGGGAAAAAGAAAGTTTGAATAAAAAGGTTCGAAAAATGCCCAAACCTTTACATATACTCAGTGGGGCTGGCCGGGTTTGAACCGACGACCACCTGGTTATGAGCCAGGCGCTCTACCTAGCTGAGCTACAACCCCCTACGCCGTCAGTCGGGCTTGAACCGACGACCGCTCGGTTAACAGCCGAGTGCTCTACCAACTGAGCTATGGCGGCTTAATACGGTTATTGCATTTTTGCTTTTAATATTTTGCCTAATTGTAGCATTATTCATAGCAACATGCGTATTCTATGCAATACAAATTAAGATAAATATTTTATGATTTTAAGATTGAATTTATTGCGTAATTTCAATATTTTCCTTGAGGGTATTTTCACGGATGCTAAATATCTCCAGCCTTATTCTATATCTGTCCGGGATAAGGGAATGTGCATCCAGTGCCCTGTATGCCAATCTTGAAAAGAAAACTCCATCATTTGGCCCACAGCCGGCCGGATTCAGATAAAGCCTCACATTCATGCCTTCAAGATCTTTTAAATCATCAGAATTAAGATAGTCTTCAGTACCCTCAATCTTCAATATGCGGCCTTCCATTTCAATTTCGTGTTCAAGTCCAAGTTTTGCGGAAAACCAGAGGGATTTAACAGGGATATAATAATTTGAAGCGTCAGGATTAACCGGTTTTACTAGTTTTTCGTTCTTCAGCAATGATTCTATTATGGCAACCATGGTATTACATGGAAATATGGTTTATAAATATTTTATAATTTTATTGATCACTTTTCAGCAGGTTATTGCGCCAGAACCTATCGTTGAATCGGTCATCGCATAACCATATATTTGATTCATCTTCAGGTGATCGGGTAGAACGCCCTGCAGCCTGCTTTATCTTTATCAGTGCAAATTCAAAATATAGCAAATTGTATGCATCCCTTTTCAGGACCTTTTCAAGATATTTTATCTTATCCTTTCTGTAATCATCAAGCGGTATCAAGGGAAGCCCAGCTATTACTACATCACTGATCAGGCTCTTTCCATTACTCACTAGCTGAATTCCCTCCAGTAACCGACCGCCATGAACCGAAAAAATGATGATTTTTCCCTCATTTGCCCTCTTTTCTATATAAGAATATGAAATTTTTTTACTCTCAAATATACTTTTTGACCGCATGCTGTCTGGTAGGAAATTGGCAAGCCCGGGTACCTTCGTATAAGTATCGCCGAAAATGATTTTATAGGATGGAACTGCTACAAGCACGCTCTTCTCCGATTCTGAATATTTATTTAATATAAATTGCATGTATTTTTTCAGCATTAAGGCCCATTCCTCAACATTATCACGATAACGACCAAGTGTTGTATACCCCTCGACAATTCTATAGGTTTTTATACCTCCTGCATTGGTGAATATGCTGTCTACCTTTAAATATAGAACGTCCTCCATATTCCACACCTTTGATATGTGATCCACAGATGGTAAAGTACCTGACATAAATATAACTGGATTGGGCTTTAGGAAGGAGAGGTAGCCGGAAGTATCATAGTACATGAGCTTTAATTTAAGTTCTTTCTTCTCTAAGCTATTAATAGTAGAATATATAGCTCCATTTTCCATTCTCTGATAGTCATAGAGAAAATTATAAACAGTTTCAAGGTAATTCCTGCTCCTTTTTTTCAAAGGTCTATTCTCATTTTTCTTTTCAAATTCATCACTAAAGGTTTTTAAAGGCTCTAAATCAGATATCCTAGACTGGAAATCTGATGAAAATTTAAATGATTTCAGGTTGTCTGTTGCACGAGTTGAGCTCATATTCGATAGAAGATTTTCCAGGATGAGATTGACCTGAACTCTTTCATAGGAATTGTAATTTTCTATGGGGAAATCCTTCACGAGAAGGTCTATTGCCTTTTCAACTGTTTTTATTTGTAATGTTCTTCCAAAATTTTCGATTACAGAATCCAGGTTATGTGCTTCATCAAAAATTATATAATAATCCTCAAGCCGGATCATTTCTTCCCCCTCAGTGCCCTGGAATACATTGAATCGTATCGATGGGTTAAGCAGATAATTATATGTCATTGCAATGATCTGGGCATCTGCCATACTTGCCCTTGCAGAATAATAAGGGCAGTATGATCTCATATTTTCCTTTTTTATTGTTACGAGGTTTCCTTTTGTATCTCTTCCCAGTGCCTTCGAATCAATATCTTGCCTTATAAGTTCTGTTGAGTTTTCTTCCATATCGGTAAGAAAGTCTTCCGGGCTCCTTATGGTTTTTAGATCTAATTTAACTGTTTTATCCTTGATCGGGCAGCCCTTGCATACATTTTTCTGTCCGTCCTCCTCTGAATCATACCATCTCTCCTTCAAAGGGCATAATTTATTTTTACCGAACATATACAGTGTAGGTATATTGAAATATTTCTCATTATCCTCATAAAGCCTTGTGAATTCATTATGCGTTCTTGTAAGATAAATGAGTTTTTTCCCAGTAAGGAATGCTAAATAAAGTATAAAACTAGTTTTTCCTGAACCGGTAGGTGCTTCAACTGCAATTTTATTTTTTTCCTCAAGGTTTTCTGATACTGTGCTGATCAGGGCATCCTGCCATTCCCTGGGGGTGAATTTTTCCATTA
>JAKAAE010000143.1 GCA_021797225.1 Thermoplasmata archaeon
TATATTATCCGGTATCATCGGTTATTTCTAACCTCGCCCTTCCTTATTAATGATAAATTAATAAGTGCATTCATTTATTGGTATACTTGACATTACAATCTGTGATATAAACGTTTTGATAATTGCCCAGCATTAGAAAAATATGGCATTATGCGAATAAAATAACCAGTTTTTTCATGGTAAATTTATAAAAATATAAAAATTGACCTGGAGCACTTAAAAACTCTATAAACTGACAGAAATTAAATTAATTATATATTATTTACATTATATTAATAGCCTAATTTGGATGGTATTTTTCAAATTTTAGGTGCATGCAAATTTGAAGTTTTTAATCATAAGTTTTTATGAAATTTTGTTCAAAAATAAATGTATCTCACCATTTTTCCTTGCAATATTTGTTAGCTCCATTTTTGAATATTTAGCTATCTTTTTAAAAATTTCGTCAGTATATTTAAATTTATCCTCCATTATAATAAGTTTAACAGTATCCTCCCTTCCTATTTCTATTGCCAGAGACTTTATTGTAGATAAAAGGAAATTGAAAGGATCGCCTCCACAGCTGACTGTTCTATAGTCTTCTTCAAGCATACTATTACATTATATTTTACAAATTAAATTGTAGGTAATATTGCACCGAACAAAAAAATAATAATGCAGTTATTGCTATAACGTCATGGAACAGGAACTTAAAGCACTTACTCCATCTACAAGGCTGGTCTTGGTCACGTTAAGGCAGTTGAAGGTCGCCAGGCTATGCCAGTTGATTGAAAGTACGGGATTATCAAAGAGATCAGTTCTGTATTCTGTTAAAAAATTAAATGCCATGAAGCTCATAGAGATCAATATATGTCTCTCGGATACACGACAGAGATTTTACTGTATAAAAATAAATGAATAGGTGCAAAACTTGCATCTTAAACAATGATATTATAGAATTTTTATATGGCTGATAAGAGGTGATAATATGTCAGTTTATTTAGGCCAGAAGGCACTGGAATTCATTGCGAACACGACAAAAGGTCCAGTGTCACTTGAGGATTATAAAGGAAAGTGGGTAATATTGTTTTCGCACCCGGCGGATTTTACACCGGTTTGCACAACAGAGTTTATGGAATTTGCCAGAAAATATGGAGAATTCAAAAAATTAAATGTCGAACTTATTGGGTTGAGCGTTGATAGTATTTATAGCCATATAGAATGGATGAAGGATATCAAGGATAAATTCGGCATTGAAATTCCATTTCCCGTAATAGCTGATATAAACAAAGAGGTTGCCAAAGAATACAATATGATGGATGAGAAAACCGGTTCAACAGTACGCGGCGTATTTATTATAGATCCTAATCAAAATGTCAGGCTGATGATTTATTATCCCGCAGAAACTGGAAGAAGCGTGGATGAAATAATACGTACGGTCAAGGCCCTGCAGATGAACTGGGACAGGAAACTGGCAACACCTGTCAACTGGAAACCAGGAGATGATGGAATTGTATCGGCACCGGGAACGCTGGAAGAAGCCATAGCCAGGGAGAAAACTGGAAACAAAACATGGTATTTAAAATTCGAGAAGGTGAATTGAATGGACCCTGAAAAGAAAATGGAAGAGGTTAGCAGGGTGATGCAGGAGGCAACGAAAGGTAATAAGGAGTTTATGAAATCTTTCATGGGTCTGATGCAGAATACAATGACCCCGGGTTCTCTATCTTTAAAGCAGAAGGAATTGATAGCACTTGCATTGAGTATGGCTGCAAGATGTGAATGGTGCATTTCATATCATGTAAAAAGTGCCTTGAATGCAGGGGCAACAAAAAAAGAATTAATGGAAACTGGTTATGTGACCGTTCTCATGTATGGTTCGCAGGCACTCATGGAGATGAATAACCTCCTTGATGCCATAGAAAAATTTGACCAAGAATAAAAAATTAATGTTCCCTGTAAAGCATGGGCTCCAGTTCTTCAACTGCCTTGCTTTCAAGTTCTTTTATATTTTCTATTACATCCGAAATAGGTTTTTCTTCTGTTACCACGTATTTTACTCTTCCAAGAGACATATTATATGAACCTGGGCAGAGAGAGTTTTCAGTAACAACAAACATATCTGGTTTCAGTGAAAGAATACCTGCCATCGCAACCTCTCTTCCGCCATGTGTTCTTCCGAATCCTGGATTTTCATACTCTTCTATCTTATTTGTCTCATCATCTATCAGGAATATTGAATTACCATATTCCAGCGGACTCAACATATTATCTTCATCTACTACGCATGCTACTTTCATAATATAGTGTAAGATAATTAAAAATTTAAGGTAATTGTATAACAGGTAACTAAAAAAATTAGTAATACCCGTGCATTTCTACTGAGTATTCCGGTATAATAATTCCACTACCATTTTCAACATGGCCAACCTCCTTTACAGGTACCCTGTTTTTGATTATATTGAGGAAATCTGTTTTGTTTTCTGGATCTATAACAACAATAAAGCCCATACTCATGTTGAAAATTTCAAACATTTCACTGAATGAAAGATTTCCCATATCCATTAGTCGTGAAAAAACGTTATCAGGTTCAAATGGAGTCTCTATAACATATTTCATATCCTTCATCCTTGCAATATTTTTTATGCCACCGCCGGTAATGTTGGCAAGTCCCTTCAGTGGAACAATGCTCATAGCATCAAGAATTTCTCTTACATAAATCCTTGTTGGCTCCAGGAGGACATCGGCAACAGTCTTATTTTCTCTCGGAAACTGATCCTGATAATCAATATTATTATCCTTCATTATCTGCCTTACTGTTGTGAACCCATTGGAATGCAACCCACTGCTTTTCAGGGCAAAAATTAAATCCCCTTCAGAAATTTTTTCTCCTGTGATTATCTGATCCTTTTGAATAATACCAAGAGATGTTGCTGATATATCTATATTTTTAACTAGATCTGGAACTATTGCTGTTTCTCCTCCAACTATGTTAACGTTTGCGATCTGGGCACCCACATTAAAACCTATTCCAAGCTGCCTTGCTACCTCATTATCCATATCTTTCAATGATAAATAATCTAACATGGCAATGGGCTCTGCACCTACCGTTATAGCATCATTAACATTCATAGCAACACAGTCTATACCGATAGTATTATACTTATTTGCCTCCTCAGCTATAATTGTTTTTGTTCCCACACCATCATTATTAAAAGAAACTGCAAAGTTTCCGAGATCAATAAGAGAAGTAAATCCACCGAGTGGATTGATTGTCCTGAATTCAGGTCTTCTAAATTTAATCTGCCTCAAAAAATTGGAAACGAATTCTCCCTGTGACTTTCGGTCAATAATCTTCCTTTCCATGTATAACAATTACATTATTAAATAAAGGTTTATATATTTTTATACTTAATTGAATATAGCATTTTTATCATTGACTTAATAGAAAAGGAAAAATCTTTTAAAGACATAAAGCATTACTCCTTAAAGGTGACATTAGTGGTACAGAGAGAAGATGTGGATTTTGATCCAAAACATATAGATGAGAATTTCCTTAGCGACGAGAAGGATTACCCGGTAACAGGTGAGGAGGATGGACTCAAGGTAAGGGCAGGTGGTATGCAGAGAACGGATGATAACGGAAAACCATATCCGACTAAATTAGGCATACACGGAACAACTGTTGCCATTGATTGGGATGGATGCATTGCCGATGGAGCATGCATGGATGTCTGCCCGGTTGATCTCTTTGAATGGAAATTAAATCCCGGAAATTCAGGAACAGGTAATGACAAGAAAGTAGAAAAGGGGACTCCTGAATGGGAGAAATACAGAACAGATAAATCAAACCCTGTAAGGGAATCCGAATGCATATTCTGCATGGCATGTGTTACAGCCTGCCCGTGGAGTGTAATAAAAGTTAACAACGAATAAATAAAATAATTTTTTTTATTGATTCATGAGGGCCTCGTATGCCCTTATTGCATCTTTTCTGTTTATAATTATTATAGTTTCGTTTGAACATGAAATGAGCTGTAATACATTTATTTCATATGAAAACAGTCTTTCGTTTATTTTCATTACAAAGCCAGGAGTTTTGACTATTTCCATAGAGGAGAATATATGCAGGGAACTAACATTCCTCTCTACAATGGCGTTTTTTGGTAGATCAAGTTTTCTATTTTTGGTTTCATCAACTATGTACACGATCGAATCTGTAAGATATGTTGCCGATAGAAAATTTAGAGAGTCTATCCTTTTATCCACAGTAATTACCATTATTTTGTCCTGAA
>JAKAAE010000144.1 GCA_021797225.1 Thermoplasmata archaeon
GGATACTGGCAGAAACAATCTATGCAATGTTAAAGAACAATGTAAGATACATTGAAAGGGAAAGAAGTGAAACAATCAATCCTGATGAGTTATACTTTAAAAGGCTTGAAGAACTGTCATTAAAGAAGATAAACAACATGAGAAGAATTGCTAAAAATGGTAATGTGCATGACGATTCAGCAAATTTAATATATCATAGAGGCATAAAAGATTGTTAAGTATAGGTTTTTCATAGGAGTTGCATACAGCTGTATTGTAATTGCCAATAAAATAACTGGAATCTCATGGAGGAAAATAATGTATATCGTGAGTTGACGTATGTTTGGACACTCTTCATTAGATTGATTATAAATATATTGAAAATATGGGTTATTATTGTTCAACATATGAATTCTTTAACTTAATTAGTGTCAGTACGATTGCACCACGAGGCGCTTACGCTATATTTAAATTATCATAGAATACTTTTTCAATAGTAGTCTATAACTTCCTGAAATTATTTAATATATTAAATATATAATTTCATACATTACCATATAAATGATTAAGCGTAGGTTAATATCTGATAAATTCAACATTGTTAGTATACTGGGGCTTACCTTTTAGAAAAGTTTTAATAATAAAAAATAATGCTCCCACATGTCTAAATTATCTAATATAGTATCTTTGCCATACATTGATAAATCAAAAGTTACTGGATTATTTTGGCTTATAGCTATATCGGGAGCTCTTGGTGGATTTGCGGCAGGATATGATACGGGAGTGATAGGGGATGCCTTAAACGTTATATCCATTAAATTAACTACTTCAGAAATTGGATTGTCTGCTTCTGGTTTATTACTGGGTGCTTTCTTTAGTTCAATTATAGCTGGGCAGGTAAGCGATAAATTTGGAAGAAAATGGATACTTGTATTTGACGCAATAATATTTTCATTAATGCCAATTTTTCTAGCCTTCTTTACGTTTAATTTTGCAACATTTTTTGCATGGAGATTAATAGAAGGCTTCGCTCTGGGTATGGATAATGTACTTGCAGGTATATTTATTGGTGAAATGGTACCAACTGCAAAAAGAAACGGTTTTATTGCAACCCAACAATTAATGACCGTGATCGGGGCATTTTTATCTTTCTGGATAGGATACGGTTTAACTTTTTCATCTGATTGGAGGCTAATGTTTGGTCTGGGCGCTATTCCGGCTATAATTATCCTCGTAATAAGGTTTAAAATCCCTGAATCACCTAGATGGTTAATTTCTAAGCATAGAGAGGTTGAAGCAAGAAACACAATAAAAAATAGATTTAAGGTTGATGTCTCTGATAAAGAATTTAATGACATGTACAATAAAATTATAGAATCCAAAAAAGGAGAAGGCACCTGGAAGGATGTTTTTTCACCGAAGATAAGAAAATATGCAATAATAGCAATAGTGGTTGGGCTTTTCATGCAATTCAGTGGAATAAACACATTTATTTTTTACTCACCTGAAATTTTTGTAAACCTTGGCTATACTAAAACCGCTGCTGCATTTACCAGTGGTTGGGCTACAGGTATTGCAGAAATATGGCCGGTTTTTCTCGCTGAATTTTTACTTGTAAATCATATGGGAACCAAGAAAGCTTTTATACTGGGAGCTGCTGGAATGTCGGCGAGTTTGATAATTGGCGCTATATTCCTCTTAATATTAACCGGTGTTGCACTAGGAACTTCAACCATAATTCTAATATTCGCGTTTTTATTCTTCTTTGAAGCCGGGTATGGAGTTGCTTTATGGGCATTTAGTCCAGAAATGTTTCCAACCAGCATTAGAGGTCGTGGTACTACATTATTCATGACAGCAGATTCCCTGGCTGGATTCATTGTTACATACAGTTTCCCATCTGAATTAAAAGCTATAGGCTTAGGATATTCTATGATGATATACGGAGTGATAACTCTTGTAGCACTTGTTTTCATCCTAAAATACGTTCCATCAAAGAAAGGGGTCCCGCTTATAGACGATTAAAATATTGAATAATTTAAAATTTTTATTTGAATGTTATAACAGCTCTTCCATTTATTTTTCCGTTTTTAAGGTCTTTTAAGGATTGGTTTGCATCCTCCAGGAGATATTTTTTATATTCTATTTTGATTTTATGTGAAGCAGCAAGCTGTATGACTTCATTCATTTCACTCCTGGTTCCTATCTTCGTTCCTTTTATAGTGAGCTCTCTTGGAGATAGAATTGTACCGAAATTTCCTATGACTCCCTGCACTATTATACCCCCATCCTTTGCAAAATTAAGTGACCTTTTCATAACCTCATCATCTGGAGCAAAAATAACAACGGAATCCGCATTGTTATGCATTGCCTCCGAAGCGTTATCTGAATTATTTAATACAATTGAATCGTCAGCTCCCATTTTATAAGCCAGTTCCTCATGATTTTCTGAGGTGGTCACTGCAACAACATGAGCCCCATACAATTTGGCAATTTGAATGGCTATATGCCCTACACCTCCAATGCCTACTATGTAAACTGTTTTTCCTGGAGATAATTCGGCCTTTTTGATAGCAGAATATGCCGTAACTCCGGGGCAAAAAAGTGGTGATTCCATAGGATCTATAGTCTCAGGAATTTTTGTGACATAATCTGAACTGGCTATCATATATTCAGCAAAGCCTCCGTCCACCGATTCACCTGTATATTTTCCATATGGGCAAAGATTTTCTTTTCCGCTTAGGCAATATTCACATTTTCCACATGCCTCATATAGAGGCTGTACACCCACTAAATCGCCTTTTTTTAGTGCTGTTACATCCTCCCCTAATTCTTCTACCCTTCCTATGATTTCATGGCCTGGTATTATGGGAAGCTTGCCCGGAACTCCGTACGCATTCCAATCTCCTTCTATCATATGTAGGTTGGATCTGCAAACTCCACATGATATATTTTTAATTAATATTTCTTTGCGTACTGGGTTTTTAATATTTATGTCTTTGAACTTTAGAGGATTACTTTCTATTTTGTCGGTTTTTTCAAGAATCATAGCTTTCATAAATTATTATTTAACCAAAATATTTAAAGATAATTGATAATGTAATTATTTTGCTGTAAATTTAAAATGACTCTTTGCAATATCATAATGAGGTAAGCAAAATGACAAAGACAAAGGGTTGATTAATAATTATATAGATATTAATAAAGTTCTTTATAAAGGCTATAACATAGAAATTAAAATATTAATTACAAGGTCGGATTTTCATAGCTACATAGTCATATAGCTGTGACTGAATAACGTTTTTATGATTTCTAATTGGTAATTATTTATACAGCTACACAATTAAGCTTAATGATGGAACAGTTTAGTATATCCTGTAAAAACATTGTAACTCCGGCAGGGATTGTTGAAAAGCCATATATAAATATAAATAAGGATAAAATAGACAGCCTGAGTGATAAGCCAGTTTATTCCAATATCCTGGATCACCATAATGATATAGCACTTCCTGGATTTATAGATATACATACCCATGGATACTTTGGCATCGATGCTTCTACCGCATCCTCCGAGGAAATCCTTTACTGGGCCAAGATGCTGGGCAAAAATGGTGTTACCTCATTTATACCTACCTGTGTTTCTCTACCGCTTGACCAATTTTTTAAATTCATAGATAATGTAAAAAATGCAATGCAGCATCAATCTCCCGGTGAGGCGCGAATTCTCGGTGCAAGGAGCGAAGGGCCGTACATTAACATATCAAGAAAGGGGGCACACAATCCAGAATATATAAGAGATATAGATATTGATGAAATAAACAATATTATCAAATATAGCAGGGGAATTCTCAGAATAATAGATATTGCACCTGAAATCAAAAATTTCGACGATGCAATGCAATTATTTTCTAGCAATGGAATCATAGTATCCATGGGGCATACTGATGCGAATTACATCACAGCAAGCAATGCTCTCCTATCTGGAGTAAGGTTAATGACGCATTTCTACAATGCTATGACACAATTTGACCACAGAAACCCGGGAGTGGTAGGGGCAGGTCTTTTATCTAGAAATGCGTATCTAGAAATTATTTCTGATTTCCACCATGTTTCAAGGGAAGCCATAGAAATTATGATTAATAACGTAGATTATAACCATGTCATTGAAATCACAGATTCCTTATCCAAAGGAGGAACAGCAAATAATGAAGCAAAACTTGGCGGGCTGAATATTATAATAAAAGATGGAGTTGCGTGGATAAAGGATACAAACACC
>JAKAAE010000145.1 GCA_021797225.1 Thermoplasmata archaeon
ATATGTTATTGAACGGTACTGATCCTTAGATTTGAACCTTGGAAATCCTGCCTTTATCTTCTTTCCATTCTTCTTCTCCCTTACTCTCCTGAAGAAGTTGCCATATGACTTGTCCAATCTGTCAGCCACATTCTGCATTGACTGAGAGTAAAGCTCTCTATATTCGGGGAATTCATTCTTTATACCTGGAAACTCTTCTTCCTGGGTATAGGATGTAATTCTTATATTTTCATAAAAATCCTTATTCAATTCATATGCCATCTTTCTCTGCTGTAACATGGCATTGTATAATATACGGGATATATACAGCATATAGTCTATTTTATCTACCTGAGTCCTATTGGGGTAGACCCTGAACTTATATGTAGTTGTATACTCCATTTATATATCAGAACATCAAAACTGTATATAAAATGCCCCATTTAATAGCAATATAATGTTTATTCAAAGAATATTCAATTTATTGTTATTTTAAAAATCACCCACTGGTGGATTCTGAAAATATCTAAAAAATTAATTATTTACTGAATTTATGTTATACGATTCCAGAAATTCATCCACATGGTAAACTCAGTGGCTTTCTTTCTGGTTTATTGATTTGTAAAAAATAGCCCGGAAGTTTATAAAACAAGATTCCAACATCATTCCATCTTTTGGTATTTATTTAGATTTGCTCTTAAACTTTGTTATCTATTCACTCCCTCCTGTTACGACCTGTTAGAGATTTTCTGTCCACAACTTTCAATAGTATCAGTACAAACCCTACAAAATACAGTACAGCTGAAAGTTCAAAAAGCCTGGAATATGCCAGTGATCCTGATGACTTGAAAATAAATAAAATAACTCCATATATCAGGGGTGAAAATGCTGCACCCACCTCGGTGGAAACCAGGAATATGGAAAGGTATTTTCCGGCACTTCCATGTGGAACTATGAAGCTCATATAAGAATTCGTAATTGTAAAATAATTTCCATAGGCTATTCCTATAAGTGCCCCGAGTATGAGAAACATATAAAATACATGTATAAAAGAAATGAGCAGAATGCTGAACCCACTTATAAGTGGAAATATCAGTAAGAGCAGATCCTTGTTCACCTTATCGGCAAGCATTCCGATTCCCACTGTTGATACTGCAGATATCAACAGAATTGTGACACCGGCTATGGCCACATATATGGCCGCATTTTTTAAATCAAGTGAATATTCAAAATAGTAATATTCAAAGAACACCAGACCGGAACTGCCCACGGTAATGAAGAAATTGGCAGTGGCCATCCATTTGAATTTTCCTGATTTTGCCACGCTTCTTATCGTTCCCAGTATTCTCCTACTTATTATTTCTGAATTGCTGATATAATCATCTTTCTTGATGGTCAATGCAGTAATAGATGCTCCTACAGCAACAGTAATCAGTATAAGAATTACGGCCAGCTCTATCCTGCCGGAACCGATTAAAAGCCCGGAAAGTCCGAAGCCGAATGCGGATCCTACCAGGGTAAAAAATCCGCCAATGCCGGAAGATGTGCCCCGCTGGGATGAAGGTATTACATCCCTTATGAGCGGCTGGTAAGATCCGTATGCAATGTTTGATCCGATCTCTATCATGATATAAATAATGAATACTGCAAGGATTCCGTTTCTTATAAAAACAAATGCAAGAAGAGCTATAATAACTATGATGGAACCTACCAATATCATCGGTATCCTTCTTCCAAACCTTGATTTTAATCTGTCAGAAAAGGTACCGGAAAGGAAATTGAAAGTAATTCCTATCATTATGCCTGAAAAAGCAATAATGCCAAGGTAAATAGTCTGAAGTCCTGCTGGAAGAAACAGCTCGATTTCATAGGGCAGGAATAATGATTCGAAGGATGTCCACAGGTAATTGTTTCCCAGATACACTGCATTCATCCCGAAAATGTACCTGAACGGCTTCAATGAGTACTTTCCCATCGATGTTTAATGCATGAAAGGCTTATAAATTAATCTTTCATGATTTTATAGAACATGGCGAATCCGATGAAAAAGAATAAGCCGGCAATATAAAACACATAACGGAAACCCATGGAATATGAACTGGCGAAGTACAGAATCAAGCCGTATATCAATGGTGATACTGCAGAAGCGCCTCCGGTTGCCATATTATAATATCCCATGAACTTACCAGATTCGCTGGCAGGAGCCATATCGCTTGCAAGTGCATTGGAAACACTCATAAAAATTCCATAGGACATGCCTATAACAGAACCGAGTATCAGGAAATAATCGAATTTTTCGAATTCAGGAATAAGTATCATTGCTATGCCCCCTATAACTGATACATACACAAGGATTTTTTTTCTACCGATTTTATCAGATAATATGCCGAAAATAAAGGATGCCAGTGCCGAAGTGAGCAGAACAGCAATGCCCACAATAGAAACATAGTAAGCCGGATTTTTGTAATTCAAAATGAATTTGAAAAAATAAAGTTCGAAAAACGATAGCCCTATTACGCCGGAAAAAACCATGAAGCTGCCGATAACAACGTATATATAATCCTTGAGACCATGCTTTAGATTGAACATGTCCATGAATAATTTCCCTATTCCTGGTTTATCCTGCTTTATTATCACATCTGATTTTTTAATTGTATTCGCAGTAAAGGATGCAGTAATTATAACAACAATGGCTATTAAAATAAGCACATATGATCTGTACGATGTATCTATAAGAAATCCTGTTATTCCGTAGCCCATGGCAGAACCGAGTAGCCTGAATATTCCCCCTATTCCGGTTCCCCTGCCACGTTCATCCTCCTTCAATATGTCTGTATACAGTGGCTGGTATGCACCAACAGCAATATTGGAAGAAACCTGGATCATTATATATCCCAGTAAGACACCAACAAGAGTAATGGTCAAAATTTTATTCAGGAAAATAGCCAGAACTATGAACACTGCACCGGCAAGTATATATGGGCCGCGGCGCCCCCATCCAAAGTTATATTTATCACTGAGTGTACCGAAGAAGAGTCCGATGGACACACCCAGAGCAGTTCCAAGAAATGCTATGATTCCCAGGAATAAACTGCTGCTATTATATGATAATAATTCTATCGGGAGTATGTATGATTCATAGGAAATCCAAAGATAATTAGTACCCAGATGGATTGCATTCATTTTGAATAAATAGCCATTAGATTTTGATATACGCACCACTTTTTATTGTTATTATGTATAAATTAATAAATGTATGTTAGATGCAAATTAGCTCAGGATACCCCGGCATAAATGAAACTACGGTATTTAGCTGTTGCAACTCAAGACATCGAATGTATAACAAATAGTAGAAGTAATTTTATCAATTTAGTACAAAAATTATCTATCAAAGATAGTTAAGTGATGTTGAATATTGATATTTAAATGAGACCAAACTAAAATATGGTAATCGGCTATTACAATAATTATGGTGGTTAAAAGCCGTATTTTAGGACTTTTACGGTGTGTACATTTCACTCTATTTATATGTAATTATTCCACACAGGAACTATTTACGTGAAAACGTACCTACCTGTTTTATGAAATAATCATAAATATCTACGAGTAGTTCTTACTGAGCGGAAAACTAATAGTAACTGCAAAAATTCATCCACTGTAAGGCCTGCCTGCCTTATAATGGCCCTGAGCATTCCAGGTTTAAGTTCGGCATGCAGTGGAACAGTGATATTTGTGTCGCTGCTATTATGTTGTAATATAACACGAGATTATTTTCCCTTTCTCACAATGAAATCACGTTTGGATAATGCTTTTATAACATCATCTCCAGAAACAACTGGTAGTTTAGGCATCTAGAGTGAGCAAATTGCGTCCCCGTGCACTGAGGCACTATTGCGCTACCTTACTGTTAAGGAACGGTGTAGACTTAAGGAAAATACAGATTCATATGGGCTATTCAGACATACAGCCTAGTACCCTATACACATATGATATCAAGCTCTGTTCAGGAGGATATATATACGAGTTATACAGATGGTTTCGAATCCCGGGATTTTTGACTAGAGGAAGAGATAGTATATGACTGAGAAAATTGATGTGATATCTAAAACAGATTATGCATTTAAAAATGTGGAAGCACTGGGATTTGAACCCAGATCTAAGGGTCTCTTCCATGTTTCATTGTTCCAGTCACTCATCATATATTCAGATGACCTTTAGCTAATCACAAACTGACTGGAGCCCTCTAG
>JAKAAE010000146.1 GCA_021797225.1 Thermoplasmata archaeon
CGGGTTTGACACGGGCTGGATGTACATATTCTATTCCATTTTGTATGCACTTGCATATCTCACAGGTGCAATATTTATTATAATTACAGTACTCGGAATTTCAGAGTACTATGCTTTTCTTCTTATCATGGTCCCATCTGTTACCTTTCTTCTTGTTGGAATCAAGCTATCATCAAAATATGCATTATACGCAGTTGCCATTGAAATAGCACTGATGGTTTCCATAGTATTTTTCTCATTTGTCATGACAAAAGGTGCTGCATACATACCCAATCCAGCAGTTTACCATATTTCTGGCGGGGACTTTGCCCTGGGCATACTGTTTGCCATGGGAATACCCACCGGATATGGTTCCATTGCACCTGTTTCCGGCGAGATCACACATCCAAAGAAGGTTGTGGGCAGGAGTGTAATCTCCGTGATTTTAATAGGGGGAACACTGGCAACACTGATGATATACGCCTTCGCCAATTTAATACTGCAGAACCATATTATAATACCGGTAAGCGACAAGCTTCCGGTTATCGGAATAATTCTGAATAATTTCGGAAAATATGGAATATACCTCTACTTTGCAGTCGCAATAGCAACCATTAATGATTCCATCCTTGCAATTCTGTCATTCGGTTCTGCAGCATCCAGGACGTTCTTCAGGATGGGCTATGACCGGTCGTTTCCATCTATATTTGCCAGAAAGGTCAAGGACAATCCGCTGATAGCCACTGGCTTTGTCAGTGCAATAATGATTGTCCTTCCACTATTAATCCTTCATTATATTACAGCCGAAACCGCTTTCATATTCCTTGGCACAATATCTGCCTTAGGCGGATTATTCATCCATGTCAGTGCCAATTTCTCCCTCATACGTGTCGGTTTGAGGAGGGGTAAGAGATTGATGTCACGTGCCAAGAAGGGTTTATTCTCATATCTCAGTGATTTCAAGGAGGTCATACTTGCCCTTGTAGGTGCCATAATAAGCTCTATAGTACTTATTTATTCAGCATATTCCACGGTTTCCTGGTATACATCCCTTTTCCTTGTATGGATTGTGATAGGTTTCGTTTTATCCGAGGTCAAGGCAATTGTAACAAAAACCTCCGATGATATGGTAGATATCAGCAAGGAAGGAAAGATACTTGCAGAAAATCTCATGAATATAAAGGTCATGGATGCAAGGATTCCCGGGCTCGATATTATTGTGGGGATAAATGATACACTTCAATCCGCCCTGGAAAAACTTCTTTCCAAGAATATACCATATGCCATTGTTGTCGATGGAAATATGAAGCCGGTTGGGACCCTCTATGTTATAGATATTTTACTGCTCCCAAAGGAGGCCATAGATCGCGGGAAGGTCAACCAGCTCCATCTGGAAAAAGTAGTGAATATAAACATCAACGACGAGGTTACCGATGCTGTCAGAATACTGAAGGAAAATAATGTAAATATACTATCCATAGTGGATGCCACAGGAAAATGTACCGGTACAATTACAGAAAGGGAAGTTCTGCTCAAGCTTGCAAGTACAGAAAAGCCCGCGGTTGATTGATTTCATTCTATATTCTTAATGCGACTTTCTGCATTTTTCTTCTGCCGGTCCTTGTATCTGTAATACTGGTACTGTGTCATTGTAGCCGGAGGATCAAAATCATTTTCCTTCTCAATCAGCGAAATCAGCGCCATTCTATTACCGTTCACGGAAAGGATCTTTTTGTCTATTTCCCTGTAGTGAGATACTGATTTTCTCTTTATTAAGAAAGGAAGTGCAAAAATCATAACCAGTATCACTGCCTGTATGGGTAAAATATATTCCTCATAGGCAGGTGGCAGATTCATCCCTATTATATATGTTGCAAGTATCAAATCGGCAAGAAAAACAAAGGTGCCGAAGGCAAAGTAAATAATGCTTTTTGCATGGCCCACCTCTTTGCTGTAATACTTTTCCAGCATGAGCATCTCAAGCTCTTCATCGTTTAATCTTTCCAGGGTACTGTTGAATATGATCATACTCCAGTCACTGCCATCCGTAGTTCCTGCCATGGATGGTGCTGTTCCGGTTCTGATGTATACTTTATGGGAGGCATTGCCTGTAAGTGTTGCCAGTCTTTCTGAAAGTTCACTGCTGTATTCATCTCCCTCCCTTATTCCCCTGGTACCCCTGAAAGTAACATAAAGGGGCAGTGATAGAAGTACAAGGTCAATCGGGATCAGGAGCGCTATGGATATGATGCTATGTATGGTAATCAGCGCCATTACGGATTCAAAAAGTATCAGGGCAAAAAGGAATACTATAGCCGTATACTTCACTACTTTCTGTTTATCTTTAAGCGTTTTATTCATGGGGAAATATACAGCGGCAGCAGCGATCGCAGTTAGCACCAGTGGAAGTATAGCTAGATTCACGAGACTCCTTTGATGGGCTGGCGTTAATAATATTATAAATATGAATATGAATACAAATGCAAAGGATGAGCCCATTAATAATGCATATTTTTTCCTGCTCATAAATTGAACCATAAATAAGCAACTCATAAATATATAAAAATTTTCTGATATGTGAATTGGTTCATGTCTAAATAAATACATATTAGATTTTATTAAAATAAAACCTAATTGGCATTAGGTTCCGGGTTGCCACCGGATTCAGAATCACTGAATTCTTCGTCATCCACATTGAGATCCGTGGGATCCCATTTTATGAACAATGTTATCAGAAAAACGATCAGTGGAAATATCGAGATAACTAAAATTGTTTTATACAATCCTATTGAAGCCTTCAGCAATGGAAATGCGAAAAATCCTATAATACTTCCAACACGCACCATGGTCTGGGTGAATCCGGATCCTTTGCCACGGATGTTAACCGGATATGACAGTGTGCCGATGGTCATGGCCTGTGATCCCTGACCAAAGGAATGGAAGAATACAAAAGACAATAGCAATATGATGGATGCTGCAATTATTATTGTTGGACCTGTAATTCCCAGTATTAGCAAGGAAATGAACACACCCATCAATCCAATCATTGCCAGTTTTTTGATTTTTATTTTGAATGTAAAAATGCTTTGTAGTGTACCTCCAAAAATTCCTGCAACATTGATCGCCGCCGTGGCAAGCAGGGCTATAAGAACATCGCCTTTAAATAAAAGCACCAGAGTCACCGGAAGATAAAATGCTATGCTGTAATATTCCATGCTCTCCTCTATGGCCATGGAAGCTGAAAGCATAGTTCTTTTTCTGTATTTCTTTGTAAAGAGCGTTTTAAACCCCCTTGTAGTGATTGGGCTTCCCAGCGTTTTAACTTCAATATCAGTATAATTTTCCTTTTTGAGATATTCATTTATCTCTTTTACCGAACCCCTGGAAAAAACCCATAATGGGCTCTCTCCCATATACTTATACCTTAAAATTACTATAATAAGGGCAGGAATAGCTCCGAAACCGATTACATATCTCCAGACATTTATGCCGAAGATATTGTAATTCAAATAAAGTACAAAAGCAATAATATAAACGAGCACAGTGGAAATATACCACATACTTTGCCATAGATTAACATTTCTTCCCTTATTTTTTATATTAGAGACCTCAGCTATCATTGATAGGGCTACAGGGAAATCAATACCGACACCGAGACCCAGAAGGACTCTAAAAAACATTAGCATATAGATGTTGATGGATAATGCCGAACCTATAGCTCCCAGTACGAAGAGAACCAGATCGATGACAAACATCATCATCCTTCCACTTTTATCGATGATTTTTCCACCTATGAGTGCCCCGAAAAGAGCGCCAAAAGCCATGGAGGCAGTCAAACTTCCGATTTCCAGAGAGGTTAGATGAAGTTGCTGTGTCAGCTGCACCACACCGATACCGATACTTCCGAAGTCATATGCATCTAGAAATGTTCCACCGAGTGCAAGTATTAAGGTACCGAGGGTAAGCGAACCTTTGATTTTTCCCTGGTTAATCAAATCAATAAGATCTTTTCTAGAATTTACTAACATTTTTGGTATATATTTTTTCTATATTTAAAAACTTTTATTTTTATAAATATATTCTGGTATGTTAAAATACTAAAATAATATTATTATGGTATATTTATAATGTTAAGATTGATTTACCTTTTGAAGCTTAAATATATTTAAATATAATAAAAATTGAATGTAATATTGCTTATTATATTTCGGGATTCTATTTAGCTATTAATCC
>JAKAAE010000147.1 GCA_021797225.1 Thermoplasmata archaeon
AGGTGCTATTTGAATATCCGGTTAAAGTTTGATTTTCAACGGTAAAAATACTAGTAGTTCTATTATAACCGATATTTATGCTTCTCAGATATGCAGTCATTGAATGTTGAAATTCCAGCATCTCTCTACTTACTGTCAGGTTATCAATTGAAGTATGGTTGGAAACAATAATTATGGATGGGTCTGAAGAACTATTAAACTGTGATGTAAGTATATCATTGGCTTTGGAAGACTGCGAATTTTTTGTTACAAGTGAATTTGTAAGATTGTAAGAAGTGTCGGTAAATATCAGGGTCGCCGGATATGCCATGAGTAAAAAGGCAATAATCCAGAATACAAGTACCTTTTTCTTATTCTTTTTGACATATTTCCCGACTTTGTAGAAGAAAGATTCAAACATTGATATGGTTATTAAAGCTTAAAATATAAAGTTTATGAGTAAATAATTCTTTAAATGAATTATTATATTTCAATAAAAATTTATAGAGATACCACATCGAAGTCCATGCAATTAAGGTATACACATATAAACCTCTATGAATACTTCTATAATCTAGTAAGGCAGATTCCAGACGGATATATCACAACATACGGCGAATTGGCTAGAGCACTGGGTGATATACGGGCAGCACGGGCAGTTGGATATATGCTATCAATTAATTCAGACCCGGATGGAATTCCTTGCTATAGGGTAGTGCACACCGACAGGCGCATTGGAAAATATGCACTGGGGGTTCATGAGAAAGAGGAAAGGCTTAGGAAGGATGGAATCATAATATCGAACGGAATGGTGGAAAATTTTGATGACCGCTTCTTTTCAGATTTCAGGACAGATTTTCCTCTAGTTGAACTACAGAAGGAACAGGAAAGTATTGCAAAACTGGCATCCTTTGATGGTACACAAACAAGTCAAAATGTTGCCGCCATAGATGTATCCTATAATGCTAGGGATGGTTATGGAGCAATAGTAATGTATCAAGATGGTGACTACACTACGAAAACACTTTATCTTCAGGTAAATTTTCCGTATATACCAGGTTATCTGGCTTACCGCGAGACTCCGTTCATAGAGCAACTATCCGAGGAATTTTACGGTACTTTAATAATTGATGCCAATGGATTGCTGCATCCTAGAAAATGCGGGCTTGCAACATTTGCCGGAGTAATAATGGGAAGACAGACCATTGGAGTTGCAAAATCATTGCTAATGGGAAAGCCTGATAATGAAGGCTATATAATATATAATGATGAGAAGCTTGGGTATATGATAAACAAGCACTGCATTGTAAGTCCTGGGAACATGATAGGTATGGAGTCAAGTATAAGAAAGATAAAGTTATTAGGAAATGATAAATATCCGACCATATTGAAAAAGGTTCATAATGAAACTGTGAACTTCAGAAAGCGGAGATTGCCGAGCTAGGACAAAGGCGATGGATTCAGGGTCCATTTTCGCAGGGATTCGTGGGTTCAAATCCCACTCTCCGCATCTTATGGCTTTGTCAGAACTATTAAATTATTGATTTTTGAGAATGATATAGTTAAATATTTTCCATTTTAGATGAATTTTCAATATTTATGTGTAAAATAATACAGGTATTACCTTATTTATTGCATAGAATATCCATGGCAAACATATAGTAAATAAAGGCAAGATAAGGTGACCGGTAGGGATTAAAATACTGGTGAACGCTGAAATCCTCAGGGTTTCCCATGGACATATAATAAATTAAATCCGATGTTTGCAAATATCTCCATATTTTATTATTACCATTATAATTACAGGATTTTAAACGCTCAAATGCATCTTTTTGCATCGAATTACCCAACCATGCAGATAAATCTCTTCCCGTATCGGCCCAGGAAATTGTTTTGTCTATGCTTATAGTCCCCATCGCTTTATGGTGTTTTGATATTTCCTTCACATTCATTGAGATTAATCCATTCTCTTCCATATATTTTGGGAGATATTTAATAAACTCAAAAATACCTGTCTCCTTTTTCTGATGCTCGCCGAATGTTTCATAATCCATAAATAGATTCATAATATCCCCCGGGCTTCTTGTAACCCACTTAATGAATTTCTCAGCGGTCAGGGGATAGCCTGACCAACGATCATTGGAAAATCTAAATGATATATTATCACTCATGGGGTAGTTTCTCATATATAGATTTATTCCGGATGGTGCAAGATATCTGTAATTAGGATTATGATCTTTTATAACATCATCTGTTCCCTCGGTTATAATATTTTTGAAACCAAGATTTCCTGCAATTTCAGCTATCCGGTTATTGTAAATGAGTTCGGTATTTCTGAATGATTCCGGAACATAATTGAACGTATCTTTTATGAGTTTCCTCTGGTCATTCACCTGGGATACAAACTCTTCCTCATTCCATATGGATGAGAGTGAATGAAAATATGTTTCACTCATTAATTCACAGAGACCAGATTTTACGTAGTCATCGATTACATCAATGGTTTCCGGATGGTACTTCAATGCCTGTTCTATGAATGTTCCGGATAGTGAGAATGTTGAGTGTATACCGCTTTCCATAAAGGTTTTTGTTGCTGGTATGTAAGCATTTTCAGATATTCTTTTGAAGATTTCCTGATTTTTTTCCTCCCAGAAAATTTGTTCGGAACTTATTTGATCCTGCATCCTAAGTGGCCTGAGCCGGAAAGGCTGGTGAAGCTCAAAGTAAAAGATTATATTTTCCATACAGATCTATAAACCTCCAGCGTTTTCATTGCGGATTTTTCCCATGTGAATGACATGCCCTCGTATTTTCCATATAGTGATAGTGTATCCATAAGGCTTCCATGGTTAAGTATAGAAACCACATATGATGACATCACATCTGTATCCCAGAAGTCCGTTTTCAACGCATTATTTATCGCTTCACCGACTCCGGTAGTTCTGCTCATTACCACCGGAGTTCCGGATACCATGGATTCCAGCACGGTTATTCCAAATGGCTCCGAAACCGATGGTATTACAAACACAGAGGAACTTTTATAATATTCAATAGCTTTGTGGAATTCCACAAATCCTGGAAAATGAAATTTGTCATCCATATTATAATATTCTGCATATCTTTTCATATCATCCAGCAAATCCCCAGTTCCGGCCATTACAAATCTTATATTATCTTCATATTCAAGGGCTTTTCTTGCCATTTCCATGAAAAATTTAGGACCTTTCTGGCTGGTTACCCTTCCGAAGTAAAGTACTTGCCTTTCCCTGTTGAGTGCCTGTCCCTGTGCATAGGCAGATGCCTTTACACCGTTGTATACGGTGGTTATCTTATCCGGATTTATATGATAATTCTGGGCTACCACATCTCTAGTAAGATTTGATACCGTAATTACGGCATCGGCTTCTGTGGCTCCCTCAGCTTCGATTTTCATTATAGGTTCCTGGGGATTGAAGTACGCAGACCTATCGAATTCCGTACTGTGAAAGGTTACAACCAGTGGAATATTATATCGTTTTTTAATTTCAATACCTGCCCTGAATGTTATCCAGTCGTGACAGTGTACCAGTGCTACACCTTCCGGTTTAAACTTTTCAACGACCTTTTCATTATAATCATTAACAGCATCAATAAAATTGGTTACATGTGAGTAAATATTGCCTGATATCCCGGATTTTATTTTCACAGTTCTTACATTGAAAGGATAATGTGGAAATGGATATCCCATATCTGGAATATATATATCAACGGGAATTATTTTCCCCAGTATTGAAAACACATTATATGTATGTATTCCAAGGCCCCCGGAAAATGCAGGAGGAAGCTCCCATCCTATTACTGCAACTTTCAAGCTATAACACTCCTTGATACCTGAGTTCTATGTGGCTTTCTTAAATCTTCATAATATGATCTGATTAGTTCCCCATAGCTCCATGCCTGCATCATGCAGCCCTTGGGAGTACCTGGATTCAATCCATCAAATATTTCCGGCACATTTTGCATGGAGAACAGTGGAGAAAAGTATCTTAGAAGATCATCAGGATTACTACCATTATTCACCATTGCCGTTATATATGGGCCGGTAAGCCATGGCCATACAGTTCCATTATGATATGCACTATCCCTGTTATACTGATTCCCTGAATAAATCCCTTTAAACTTCGGATCTTCGGGAGATAAGGTTCTGATTCCATATGGTGTTGCCA
>JAKAAE010000017.1 GCA_021797225.1 Thermoplasmata archaeon
AATCCAACCCTGAAAGGCCTATTATAGTTATACTTGACAATTTCAGGTCCCATCATTCAAAGGCCGTGAAGGAGAGTGCAGAGTCATTGAATATAAAACTCATATTCCTTCCACCCTATTCACCGGACCTCAATCCCATAGAATTCATATGGAAAAGCGTGAAGAGGATTGTATCTATTGCTGCAATAAATTCTGAAGATGATTTGAAAGGCAGGATTAAGGAAGGCTTTGAGAAACTCTCACGCAGCCTGACATTTGCAAAAAGCTATATACTCAAGTTCATGAATGAGAGTATAAAAATGTAGATAATAAACCATAGCATCAGAAATAGAACAGCATTTTCCGATTTTTGACTATTCTTATATATTAATAAAGCATCAATTTCTATGAAATATATAAATTTAGGGAATGCTGGTATAAAAGTATCTATCCTGGGTATAGGCACATGGCATTTGCCAGGAACTGGAAAATATAATGATCAGGGCATTGAATATGTTGATAATGACACCTTCTCAAAAATTTTTAAAAAAGCCTACGACTCTGGAATAAACTTTTTCGATACTGCAAATATATATCATGGCAGAGTTGAACATAATGAGGATTGCATCAATTGTACGGGAAATTCTGAAAAAATTCTCGGTGAATTAATCAAGGATTATGAACGTGAGTCGCTTGTTATATCCACCAAAGTTAGGGGACCTATGGCAAACTATGTAAATGCTTCGGGATTATCGCGAAAACATATAATGAACCAGATAAAGGAATCCCTGAAGAGATTACACACAGATTATATAGACCTCTACCAGTTCCATTGGTCTGACAATGAAGTATCTTTGATCGAAACTCTGAAAACAATGAGCCATATTATCGATATGGATTATGCTAGATATATTGGTATGAGTAATGTTAATGCCTCTGACATATGTGATTTTATGTACCTATCAGAAAAACACAATCTAAATTCATTCTCAACTATTCAGGAACCTTACAATATATTGAACCGTGGAATAGAAGACAATAAGTTAATTTATGCAAAGAAGTACAATCTTGGGCTACTAGCTTATACACCGCTGGATCAGGGGGTTCTGACCGGTAAGTATTTACTTAACTATGATAAAAGTTCTAGGATACATTATTACCCAGAACTTAAAAGGGAGATAGATAGAACAGAAGAAAAAGTAAAAAAATTAAAAGAATTAGCGGATAATAAAGGCATAACCCTTTCACAACTTTCCATAGCCTGGATTTTAAAAATGTCCGAAAAATTGGATATAAAAATAATCCCATTGCTGGGAATAACAAAACTGCAGCATCTTACTGATAATCTGGAAGCCTTAAACGTTAATTTAAAAAACGAAGATATAAAATATATAAACAAACTTTAATCATTTATCGTGAATTTATAGTTGTTGAGCAATACAGAATCAGTTTAAAATTAATTATTTTTCTCATCTGGAAGTTTCAATATATGGTAGGTACAGTTATGTTTAAATAAATATTATATAATGTTTAGATATTTGAAGTAATGACTCCCTTTATTGAAAGACCATCCGGTTTTACTGTAATGCATTTCCCCGAACTCATTGATGCTACCTTTATTTCGAGACCAAATAGATTTCTTGTAAATGCAAATGTAAAGGGTGAGAAAATCTCTGTACATGTGCATGACCCGGGAAGACTGGAAGAATTATTATATCCAGGAAATGAACTGAAAATACGAAGGGCACTAGGGAAAAAGACCATGTATTCTGTGACATTCTGTAAAAATAATGATGTTTGGACATTTAACGACTCAAGATTTCATTCAGACATTGCATCTTTGTTTTTGAGAAATGGATACAGAAGAGAGGTTAAAGTTGACAATAGCAGGATTGATTTTCAGCTGGATAATTCATTTATAGAGGTAAAATCAGCCACCCTGGTTGAGGATGGAAGAGCATTATTCCCCGATGCGCCTACTCTGAGAGGAAAAAAGCATCTTGAAACCCTGATGAAATTAATTGATAGTGGTTACGACTCCTACGTCATGTTCTTGATATTCAATGAAAATGCCAGATGCTTCCGGCCAAATAATATGAGAGACCCGGAGTTCTCAAAGGCATATTACAAATCTATTGAAAAGGGTGTAAGATTTAGATTCCTTGTTTTTTCTATAGTTAATAACAATGTAGTTTTCAGTAAAACGGTGACTGATTGCCAGCGATAATTAGTCATTAATAACTATTATATGAATTGTGGCAATCAGCGTATATGTCTACCGTGGAAAATTCAGATAGAGATTTTATAATTGATTCTGCAAGCAGATTGTTATCCATAAAGGCTGTATCTCCTTCATCAGGCGGAGAGGGTGAATATAAAAAAGGTCAGGAATTAATTAAAATATTGAAAGAACTGGGATATGACAACTTTGTTGAATATAACATTAAGGACAATTTCGGGCATGTAAGACCTAATATTGTCCTGAAACTCGGTAATTTTCAGAAGACTTTATGGATTATCTCGCATCTGGATACTGTCCCGGAGGGCGATATTGAACTGTGGAAGTATGAACCCTATAAGGCAACTATTGAGGACAATAAAATATACGGTAGGGGTTCAGAAGACAACGGGCAAGCACTTTTTACTACCCTGCTGCTTCTAAAAAATATTGATAAATCAAAGTTGAAAATCAATCTGGGAATTGCCATTGTTTCAGACGAAGAAACCGGGAATGAATATGGTATAAAGCATATAATCAAACAGGATATCTTCAAGCAGAATGATTTAATAATAGTCCCTGATGCCGGAACCAACGAAGGGCTAATAATAGAAATCGCTGAAAAGACCGTAATGCAGTTACAATTTGAGGTACTTGGCATACAGGGACATGCGAGCATGCCTGCCACATCTGTAAACGCATTCAGGATATCTAGCAAATTTATTGTTGATCTGGATTATGTTCTCCATAAAAAATTTAACAGGGAAAATACACTGTTTATACCCCAATACTCAACTTTTGAGCCAACGAAGCATGAAAAAAATATCGATAACATTAACACAATTCCGGGCAGGGATATATTTTACTGGGATTTCAGAATATTACCGGAATATCCCGCGGATCAGGTGCTGAAGGAAATAGATACTCTTATATTAAAATACTCAAAGGATTCAGGAGCAAAGATATCATTTAAAGTTGTAGATCGTGTAGACGCACCGGCGCCTACGGATGAAAATTCCGAGGTCATTATCAGATTAAAGAAAGCCATAAAAAATGTAATAGGAGAAGATGCCATAACAATCGGAATCGGCGGTGAAACATTTGCGTCTTTCCTAAGAAGCAGCGGTTACAATGTGGCTGTATGGTCTACGACAGCAATTGAAAAAGCACATATGCCTGATGAATACTGCCTGATTTCACACATATTCCAGGATCTTAAGGTTTACGAAGAGTTGCTTTATAATTAATCGTTTCACAGCTACTATAGAAAGCCATGTAATTTATTTCCTTCTTTCAAAGTTACGTGCAACTTACAGTTACAACAATTTAAATGCAAATATGTACGTTATTAACATATATATCAGTTAAATTAAAGAATCAATTGATAATTTTATAGTGGTGTGCCTACACAAAATTATTGTAAAGGGATTATTGGTAGATGATTTCATAGTTATATATAAATTGAAACATAGTATTAAATAGTAGTTGAGTTTCAATACTTATATACTCTGTAAATAAGTATATACTGAAATATTATATATAAATAGTAGTTGTGTATGTAGAGTGAATATCATGAAAAGTAAAAAGTTAATGCTTTTGCTAGTTACCGTATCTGTCATTGTAATGGTAGGTACCGGTTTATATGGCGGTTTTCAAACCGTTTCTGCAACCGGCAACGCGCCCGCTACAACCAGTAGTTCCCCATCTGGAACCATATATATCTCACCAGGGCCATCCGCTGCCTTTACAGACAATTTTAATCCTTTTAACGTGTGGTCACCCCCAGCAGGTATCATGTCTCTATTGTACGAACCTTTATTACAGATTAATACCTATAACGGAACTGTGACCCCGTGGCTTGCAACAAACTATACCTGGGAACATAATAATACGCAGTTAGTACTCCAGCTAAGGCATAATGTAGAATTCAGCAATGGCATGGCTTTCAATTCCAGTGATGTTTTATATATGTTCAACGAACAGAAAACCCTTTTCGGTGATTGGGGTAATATTGCTAGTATTTCTGCCGTTGGACCATATACAGTGGATTTCAACTTTTCAAAGGAAGATACACAATGTTTATTCTATATAGGTTCCACATTTATGGTCCCTGCCCAACTGTGGCAGGGAATCAAGGACCCACAGGATAAGGTTGTAAAAGATCCAATAGGAACCGGCCCATATACACTTACAAGCTTCAGTGGTCAGAAGATAGTCCTAACAGCCAACCCACACTACTGGCAGCCGGATGAACCACACATAGAACATGTTGTATACATAGATTACACCAGTAATTCCGCACTTACTCTGGCACTCCAGGATGGGCAGGTTCAGTGGGCATCCGTTTTTGAACCGAATATAACAACCTTACTCACATCAAAGAACCCGAATGCTCATTACTGGTTCCCCCCAGGTCAGCCGGTTACACTCATAACAAATGATAATATATATCCCCTTAACCAGAGTTTCTTCAGGCAGGCGATAAGCCTTTCTATAAATAGAACTGAAATATGCAAAGTAGGCGAGTATGGCTATGAAAGACCTGCAAATGCTGCAGATATATTGAGCCAGCAATTGTTTTATCTGAATTCTACAAATAAGGCAAAAGCTGATGCACTTTCGGACTATAATACTACCGAAGCCCTTACATTATTAGAAGACCATGGATATACAATGAAAAGTGGAGTATTATACGAGCCAAATGGTACTAAATTACCTTCAATCAACTTAATATCAGTAGCAGGATACACTGACTGGGATACAGATATTTCAATTATCGCATCCGGTCTCCAGAATATCGGAATAAAGGTGACAATACAAACTCCTACTTTAAGCAGTGTTGATAGTGATGTTGCTGAGGGGCACTTCCAGATGGCGGAGGTTACAGTTACAGGAATAGGACCGAATCCCTGGTATGATTATTCAGGTCTAGTTGGCCCAATTGTACCTACCGGTACTACCGCATACAACAACGAGGAGAGATGGAATGATACAGGTACAGGATTCCAGACAGATTTTAACATGTTCCCCAAAGTAGCCAATATAAGCGAACAGGATAAATTGTTAAACGATATGGCAGGTATAGTATTGAATCAGATGCCGGTTATACCATTAGTATATTCAGCAGACTGGTATGAATATGTAAATAGCAGTATAAAGGGTTTCCCGAATCAGAATAACCCATACGGCATACCCATGCCATGGTATCCTGGCCCGATGGAATTAGTCATGCTGCATCTTTATTATTCGGGTACGCCACCGAGCCATAATAATGCATTAAAGGACTATGAAATAGCAGGAGGAATAATAGCTGCAATAGCGGTTATAGGCTCATTAGCACTATATACCAGGAAAAGGAAGAGGGAAAAGGATTGAATTGTGGTTTAAATGATAATTCCGTATAAATATATTTTAAAAAAAACTGCTGCGTTTATAGCAGTACTATACGGAGCCATAACATTAAATTTTATTTTACCTAGACTGATGCCAGGTGATCCAGCTGAAACAGTATATTCTACAATAATAAGGGAAGGTGGTGGAAGTGTCAATCCCAGATATTTACATCAGCTTGCATCAGAATATGGAATATCCAATGCACCATTATATGTTCAATACTATCATTATCTTATAGACCTCGCGCATGGAAATCTTGGCATATCTGTGGCCTTTTTCCCAGAGCCAGTATCCTATATCTTGTATCATGCATTACCATGGACACTCCTTCTTGTAATATCATCTATTGCAATTTCTTTCTTCGTGGGTAATAGAATGGGTAGATATGCAGGAATACACAGAAACTCTGTTAAGGATCTATCCATGGATATGTTCGCAATGTTTATGGCGTCATTTCCTGCATTTGTTCTTGCGTTTATACTTCTAGACATATTTTCCCTTGATCTCAAACTTTTCCCTATAGGGGGAGCATATAGTATATATGTAAATCCTGGATTGAACGCTCCATTTATAATTAGTGTAATATACCATGCTGTACTTCCTGTATTAACAATAATCCTAACATCGCTCGGCGGATGGGAATTGGGAATGAGAAATAATATCATACCTAATGTAAACAGTGATTTTATCAGTTATTCTGAAAACCTCGGATTCAAAAACTATCAGATAAACCAGATTGCATATAGAAACGCAATTCTACCAAATTTGACTGGTTTTGCCATGTCAGTAGGACTATCTGTAAGTGGAGTGATAATAGAGGAATCGATTTTTTCATATCCGGGCGTTGGACTTTACATGATAACTGCAATCGATGATCTGGATTATCCTCTAATTCAGGGAATTTTTCTCATGGTCATAATAGCCGTTCTCGTAGGAAATTTTATCGTCGATATACTTTATGGATTTTTTGATCCAAGAATCCGGCAGGAGAGTGAATAAAAATGGAAGAATCTGATACAACGAATAAAGATAATAAATTACTGAATAAAATAGTCAATCCACTTAAAATCCTGCTTTCTAATAGTAAGGCCAAGGTAGGATTTATAATGCTTGTGGCACTTATTCTATTTGCCGTTTTAGGGCAGTTTTTTACTCCATATAACCCCTCAAAGTATGAGTTTGCACGTGGAATGCCACCAAGTTATTCCCATTTACTTGGAACAACCATATACGGCCAGGATGTTTTTTCACAGCTTTTCTACGGGGCAGCCCCAACCCTCATGGTGGGTTTTGCTGTAGGATTACTTGGAACCCTAATTTCAATAGCTGTTGGTGTATCAGCCGGATTTGCATCGGAACGTGTTAATGCCTTGATTACCGGAATTATAAATATATTCCTGATCATACCCGGTGTTCTACTTATAATGTTATTTGGATCATTTTTCCTGGGGCTCCACCAGTCCCTCGGATACTTACCGACTATATTGATACTAATAATAACCGGATGGGCATTCGGTGCTAGAACCTTCAGATCTATAACCCTCTCCATTGCAAAAAGGGATTTTATACTATCATCAATATTAATAGGGGAATCTCGAGTCAGCATTATTTTCAGGCAAATAATAAGAGCAATTTTTCCAGTTATTATATCGAATTTTTTCTTTACAGCGATGTACGGAACTATGGGTTTGACATTTGTTGAGTATTTAGGTGTGGGAAATTTACTACAGGTAAACTGGGGCACCATGCTATACTGGGCAATAAATAATGAGGCTTATCTTACCGGCATGTGGTGGTGGATTTTACCACCGAGTTTCATGATTTCCATACTGATGTTTTCATTCATTTTACTAAATTTCGGCATGGATGAAATAGGGAATCCATCTCTGAGAAGATTTAAAAGCAAAAAGAAAGCAAAAAATAAAAAAATTATAGGTGATCTGAATGTCAATTCTGAGAACTGAGAATCTATCCAAAACGTTTGTTTCCAGGCATGGACTTATAACGGCTGATAAAACAGAGGCATTAAAGAACGTAAATATACATCTGGAAGAAAAGGAACTTATAGGAATCGTAGGCGCAAGTGGAAGTGGAAAGAGCACATTTGCAAAGTTAATGGTATTCCTTTACAGGGCAACAGGTGGCAAAATTTACTACATGGATAAGGATATCACTGGATATAGAGGGAAAGATATCAAAAAATACAGAAAAGAGATACAGATGGTATTCCAGGATCCCTATGCATCTCTTGATCCGAATCATAGTGTAGAATGGCATATAAAACGGCCGCTTATACTGTCAAAATACAACGGGAACATTAATGATAGAATAAATGAGCTTCTGGATATGGTTACATTAAATAATTCTTACAGGCAAAAGTTTCCACATCAGCTTTCTGGAGGGCAACGGCAGAGGGTTTATCTTGCAAGAGCACTTGCCGTTTCCCCTAAAATACTCATAGCAGACGAACCGGTTTCAATGTTAGATGTATCGGTTAGAATTGAAATATTGATGCTTCTTCAAAGGATAAAAGAACAGCTTGGAATAAGTATAATATATATAACACATGACCTGAATACCGTAAGCATGATAACAAGCAGGCTTTATGTGATGCAGGCGGGAACTGTAGTGGAGGAAGGGGATACAGAATCTATTATTAATGGAGCTCAAAATGAATACACCAGAAAACTAATTGCGGCGGCACCAAATCCGTATAAAAGAATATAGGTGAAAATGTGTATAATAGTTATGATAAAATAATGGAGATCAATCACATAAACGCCGGATATGAAAGCGAAAGCGGATATATACCGGTATTGAAGGATGTTAATTTTTCAGTGAATAAAGATTTAATACTCGGCATTGCGGGGGAATCCGGTTCAGGTAAAAGCACACTTGCAGCGGTACTATATAACTCATTCAAGTATCCAGGCACAATAAAGTCAGGCGAAGTAATATTTGAAGGAAAAAATATTTTAAAATTGAAACAGAACGAATTGAGGAAATTAAGAGGTACAGAAATATCATTTATCCCGCAGGCAGCAATGAACGCCTTAAATCCGGTTAAAAAAATAAGACTGCAATTTTATGACATGATGATTGCACATAATATCGACGAAAGTGAGTTTGATCGCAAAATTTCATCATCTATGGAGCTTGTAAGATTGAATGAGAATATACTGAACAATTTTCCTCATGAATTATCAGGTGGAATGAGACAGAGGGTTGTTATAGCCATGTCGCTTTTACTTAATCCTAAATTTATCATACTGGATGAGCCTACAAC
Organism: Thermoplasmata archaeon; assembly: GCA_021797225.1. The sequence goes on from JAKAAE010000017.1 coordinate 8,877, forward strand.
CGGTCTTGATGTCATGGTAGAGCATGATATATTATTAGATATAAAAAATATTCAAAGGACCCTCGGCTTGACCATAATTTTTATATCACACGATCTTCCAGTTCTATTTGGAATTTCAGACACTATAATAATGATGTACGCTGGTGAAATTGTAGAAGCAGGGATGTACAGTGATCTACTGAATACTCCCGCACATCCATATACATATCAGCTATTGAAGAGCATACCTTTAATAGGGAGTAAAATAGACAGCAGTATGATTATGAAAGGTTCCGCAATAGACTTTAACCACATACCAAATGGATGTTATTTTAATCCAAGGTGTAATTTTGCTGTACCAGAATGTTCAGGCGTTCATCCAGAACTGAAACAGTCAGATGGGTCAGGACATTTTTACAGATGCACCCGCTACCCAGGATGGGCAAGAAACATCTGAACTCGTATATTTATATATTAATGCTATTATTAATAATGACTATACAAATATATTATTATATTTATTAATAATGTATACAACATGGCTGAGGAGATATTTTCAGAACTATCCAGATTCGGTCTATCAAATTATGAAATAAAACTATACAGGGCCCTACTCATTTATGGACCCAATACTCCTACGGGTGCAGTTAAAATTGCAGGAGTGCCACAACCAAGAGTTTATGATCTTTTCAATTCGCTTCAGGAAAAGGGTTTTGTGGATGTAGTAACAGGGAAAAAACATCTGTACCGTGCTGTGCCCGTGGATACAGTAATGCAGAAAGAAATACTCTGGATTGACAACTATGCAAAGGAATTAAATCATTACGTTGAAAATAACGTATCAACCGTACCTGTAAAAGATCCGTATATATGGTTCGTAAAGGGAAACTCAAATGTGGAAGACAGGATAAAATCTATGATATATTCAGCAAAATATGAGATAATAATGGCTCTTTCTTACAAGTCATATCAGTATACGATCAGCATCATACAGAAACAGATCAGAAAGGGAATTACTGTAGGAATCGTGCTTTTCAATGACACACCTGCAAAAATACTGGCTGAGGTACCCAGTGGAATAATATTAAAATATGTTGATGGAAAACCACTTGAAATGGTTATGATAGATAGAACCTTTGTTCTCTCAAATCTTAAGGGCGGGATTGATAACAGTGATTATGCAATATATCTCGAAGAAGATCAGTTATTGCATGCCCTCAGTTACTATTTTTATTATGAAATATGGAAACCTGCCGAATATCTTGCTTATCCCGAGCGGTCGGTATATCATCAATTAACGAATATCTGGTTTGCCTGCGATATAATAGATTATTACATAAAGAATGGAATTAGTTTAAAAGGTACCCTTCAGGGTGTATACAGGGATGAAGAAATAAATATTACTGGAAAGATAATTAACACCGAAAGGATTAACGGAAAAAAACAATCCTTTTATATCAGTTCAGGTGATCAAATATATTCTGTAGGTGGAAAATCAGCCATATATGAAGATATAAAACTTGTAAGTATAATACTTACAAAGTTAACCTAAAAATAATGCCCCTGTAATAGAATTATACTACTTATCAAGATAGTATATCAACAATTTTTAATAATATGTATATCTTAATCTTATTATGTTTGACAGAAATTTTAAATTTGGATTTTCTGAATGTGGATTTCAATTTGAAATGGGAATATCTGATAAGGACACAAATTCTGACTGGTATGCATGGGCAAATAGTAAAAACAACGCATTAAATCATTATGTTTCCGGGGATAAACCAGAGAACGGAGTTGGATACTGGGATAAATTCAGGGAAGACCACGAAAATGCAAAAAATCTCGGTATGAATTCCGGTAGATTGGGAATTGAATGGTCCAGAATATTTCCCTGCTCTACAGAAAACATCGAGGCTGATGTGCTCATTGAGGATGGAACAGTAAAGCAGGTAAATATAGATAAGGAACTGCTTGAAAAAATGGACAAGATTGCAGATCAAAGGTCAATAGATCATTATTCAGAAATCTTCTCCGATTTCAAACAGAGGGAGAATTTTCTTATTCTAAATTTATATCACTGGACTTTACCTCTGTGGTTGCATAAACCCTCTGAATCAACCGGAAATGCTATGGGAAACTGCTTTGATAACAGAATTATCGTTGAATTCGCAAAATATGCCGCATTTGTAGCATGGAAATTCGATAAATACGCCGATAGATGGTGTACAATGAATGAGCCAAATATGGTTTATCAGGGATGTAGCCAGGATCGTTCCCTGAAACAGATTACGGCAAATAAGGAAAAATTTGCAACCGGGCATGCACGGGCCTATGATGCAATAAAAAGTGTGAGCAGTAAGCCTGTGGGTATTATATTTGCCAATGGGGATATCATGCCATTTAAGACTGAGGACGTTAAAACGGCTGAGCGTGCAAAATATATTAATAGGTACTCTTTTTTTGATTCAATTATTAATGGAAAATCCAAAGGTCTTTACTCTGACAGCAAGGATCATGACGATAGAACTGACTTAAAGAATAGAGTGGACTGGTTAGGTTTAAACTACTACAGCAGGGATGTTGTTAAAAGTGATAACAGTGACTATGGTTTTACCGTTGTGAAGGGATACGGGCATTACTGCCCGGATATGGAAAAATCTCTGGATGGTAACCCTGTCAGTGACACCGGCTGGGAAATATACCCGGAGGGAATATATAATATAATTCATGATTACTCAGAAAGATATCACATACCTATTACAATAACTGAGAATGGGATTGCAGATGAAAAAGATCGTTACAGGTCATATTATATATCCTCACATCTCGACAACATTGAAAGAGCAATAAATGATGGCTATAAGGTCGAGGGTTATCTCCACTGGGCTCTCACGGACAACTTCGAATGGGCATCCGGATTTTCTAAAAAATTTGGACTTTTTTCAGTTGACATGGATACCAAGAAAAGAACCATGAGGAAAAGTGCAATAACGCTGAAAAAAATTATTGAAACCGGGGAAATCAACAAAGTTCAATAAGCAAATTTAAATAATGTCAGAAATACTGAGCTCTTTATACTCTGGCATCATGCTTACATCCTTGAGAAGATGGCCTGTTAAAATTGAGGCTACAGTATCTGTAGAATCAATTACTCCCGATTTCCTCAACTTTAAAACACCTGCAAGTGCGGCAGCGGATGCCGGTTCACAGCCTATGCCGGACCGGTCGATTACCTTCTTTGCGTCCATTATCTGGTTATCTGTTACTTTTTCCACAATTCCATGGGTGAATTCCATTGATCTTCTGGCTTTCTTGTAGTTCACAGGATTTCCTATTTTAATAGCCGAGGCTATGGTTTCTGCTTTCACCGCTTCTATATGATCCTTATTTCCGTGCATGTAATCATAAAACGGTGATGCCCCTTCAGCCTGAATTGCCACAAGTTTCGGAACAGAATCTATTACTCCCAGAGACTTTAAATCCATCAATGCCTTACCGAAAGCCGAGGTATTGCCCAGATTCCCTGCAGGAAATGATATGAAATCAGGTTTTAATTTCTCCATAATTTCGTATATTATAGTTTTCTGCCCTTCGATCCTCCATGGATTAAGTGAGTTGAGCACGTAGAAATCATTGGTCTTATCAATGGTTTTCTTTACATCTGCCATGGCATTGTCAAAGTCGCCCTCTATATTAACTATATTTGCACCATAAGATACAGCCTGAAATAGTTTATTTGCAGACACGTTTTTTCCGGGTATCATTACATAGCTTTCTATTCCCGCAAGGGCACTGTAGCTTGCTGCAGCTGCGGATGTGTTTCCTGTAGATGCACAGAGTGTTTTATCGAATTTTAATCTCATGGCTTCAGAGACAGCAACAGTCATACCCCTATCCTTGAAAGAACCGGTAGGATTTTCCCCCTCGTGCTTCATGACTATATTATTTATTCCAGCATATTTTGAAACCCTTTTGCTTCTGTATATATTTGTATCACCCTCACCCCTTGTTATTATCTTCTCTTCTGGAATTGATGGATGAATCATATTCTTGTATTTCCACACACCTTTGAATTTTGTCGTCTCATATTTCATGTCATAATGGAAGACATCCAGTATGTTTCCGCATTTGTCGCATGTGTACTTATTCCTGTTTATGCTGAATTCTTCCCCGCAATCTGGGCATTTTAAAACGGAAAATGTCATTGAAAGGCTAATGGTAAGTAATATAAATTATTTGTGAATGCATTAATAAATTATTTCCAAAAATACATGTAATTCTGAAATAATATTGAATTGCAGTGTGCTAATGCAGGTTCAAATATTAATGTACCCTGCCTCTAAATTTGCAAACTTTTAATTATTTTTGATATATCCTGGCAGATGAATAATAAAGTCTATGGTGAGTCTGAGCGCAGGGGGCTTGCCGAAATATTGTCTTAAGCTCTTATCTGGGGTTCAATTCCAGTATTCGCAATATGGGCCGGCCTCCCATCTCCAGTATTCGTGTTTTTCAGGGTATTGATTTCAGAGATTCTTCTTGCCTTAATACTGAGAAAAGGACTAAAAAAGTCACTTATAAAAATACTGAACCCATATATTTTCATATCAGGCATACTTCTTGCTCTCAACTAGGTATTTCTATTTTACGCAGTCTTCCTGATACCGGTTTCTAAGGCAATAATATTTTACAAATCAATCTACCAGAAAGAAAGCCACTGAGCTTGCGATGTCTATCAATTCCAGGCAATCAGGAGATAATGCTTATAAATATTCATTCCATACTAATGGTATACATGGAGTATACTACCGCATATAAATTCAGAATATACCCGAATAAAACGCAAACAAAGACTATAGAGGATATGCTGTATTTATCCCATATATTATACAATGCCATGTTAGAAGAGAGAAAGATAGGATACCAGCTGAATAAGGATTATTATAAAAACCTAAAGGTCAACTATAACACACAGACCATCGAGTTATCAGAACTTAAGGAGGAATTTCCTGAATATAAAAATATATACTCACAGGTATTGCAAAATATAGCAGATAGACTGGATAAAGCATATGACAATTTCTTCAGCAGGGTAAGGGAGAAGAAGAAGGGAAAAAAGATAAAGGCGGGCTTTCCCAGATTCAAATCTAAGGATCATTACCGTTCAATAACATATACACAGTTCGGATTTAAGATAATAGACAGTACCCACGTATCCTTTTCCAAAATAGGAAAAATAAGGATGTTCCAGCACAGAAAAATAAATGGAAAAATAAAGCAGGCAACAATAAAGAAAGATAAAGCCAATCGATATTTTGTAACATTTATGGTGGAAGAGGTTAACAATAATATAAACTACTCTGAATTTCCATATAATCCAGTAGGAATAGATGTCGGCCTTCTCAAATTAATAGCAACAACAGATAACACGCCTGTAGACCCGCCTAAATACTTAAGAAAGTCAGAGAAGAAACTAAAAAGGGCACAAAGAAGTTTATCAAGAAAGCAGAAAGGATCTGAGAATAGAAGGGAAATGAGAGTTAAGGTAGCAAGAATAAGCATCCACATAGCCAACCAGAGAAATGATTTTTCACAGAAATTATCGAAAAAGCTTGTGAATAATCATAACTTCATAGCATATGAGGATCTTAAAATAGAGAATATGATGAAGAATCATAAGCTGGCAAAAAGCATAGCAGATGCTTCCTGGGGTGAGCTTATTAAAAACACAATGTACAAGGCTGAAAGAGCCGGTAAATACTGTGTAAAGGTAAACCCTAAGAATACATCTAAACAGTGCTCTAACTGTGGAAATATAATGGAGGAACAGACTCTTGATGACAGAGAATATAGCTGCAGTAACTGTGGCTTAACAATGGACAGGGATGACAATGCAGCAGTAAACGTACTACATGCAGGATTCAAGAAGATATTCAATACCTTTATTATAATAAAGCCCAAGAAGATCAGGCATAAGAAGAAAAAAATACCCACGGACTGTGGGGAATGTATGCCCGTGGAGGGGAAAACCTATACCAGCAATGGCAAGTTTTTTCTGCAGAAGCGGGAAGCTCCTATCTTTAGATAGGGGAGGATGTCACTATACAGGACCGGTAATAGCAATACTGCTTTCTCCGTTTATCAAGGAGAAAATAACCGGCAAAGGCTATGTTAATGTGGCTATAGCCATAACCGGGGTCATAATAATGTCCGCAGGTACTATTTCTGTGAATCCTCTGGGTATACTCATTGCGATAATGTCGGGTATAACCTACGGCATGCTTTCCATATTCAGCAAGGTTTCATCCGGAAATATTGACCCCATCGGCCTTGTATTTCTGCAATCTGTTATCTCGATGATAATACTATCGCCGTTTATGTTTTTACTTCCATTTCATTTTGATTACCGTATAATGGTAATAGTCATTATCTCCGGTGCGGTGCAAACTGTACTTGCCCTGTTTCTCTGGTATGATTCCATGAGATATATCAGTATACAGCTTGTCTCAATACTTACCTATCTCGACCCTGTATTTGCCATTGTTTTTGCCCTGATACTTTTGCATCAGGTTCCTGGCATATATACACTTGCCGGTGCCGTGCTGCTCATAGGTAGTGGTGTCTGGGCTGCATCTGGCACAATTAAAAGGAAACCTGTGATTACTGCAATTTCATGAAGTTATTATATTCTAAAATTAAAATAATTTATAAAAATCAAATCATTATGGTCTAATTTCCGTATTTTTCCTTTAATATTTTCATAAATTCATGCATCCACTGAGGATGGTCCGGCCATGCCCTGGCCGATACCAGATTTCCATCAATTACTGCAGCCCCATCTACAAAGGTCCCTCCTGCTATTTCAACGTCAGGTGCAAGTGCCGGATATGCGGCTGTTTTTCTTCCCTTTAGTACACCTGCAGCTGCCAGCCCCAGTGGCGCATGGCACAATTCAGCTACAGGCTCGTTTTTGTCAAAGAAATATTTGACTATCCGTATAAAGTCCTTATTATTCCTGATGTATTCCGGAGCCCTGCCGCCTGGAATTATTAATGCATTATACTCAGCCGGATTAACATCCTTAAATGCTATGTCTGCCTGTAGTTTATAGCCAAGTTTTTCTGTGTAGGTGTCAAAACCATCCTCAAAATCATGTACGACAAGCTGAATTTTCCGTTTTTCAGGTGCAGCGACATCCACTTCATATCCTTCCTCTTTCATCCTCTGTAGCGGATACATAACCTCTAAAGACTCTCCGGCATCTCCTGTCAGAATTAATACTCTAACCATGATTATTATAATCTGAAGATATATAAAGAATTTTCTGGTGGGTGAATTATAATAAATGCAGAAGGTTACGATTTCTGGTTATATGTCAATTGTTTATTTCAGGCATATGTTTGTACCCGCTTAAAATTAAACCGAATAAAATAATGACAGGAATAGAAAAAAGGAGGAATGTATATCGTAATCCCACCGAATAAACTATTAATCCTGCTACAGATGGAACAATAACGGCGACAAACATCATTAAAGCATAAAAATATGTATTTGCAACAGATATCTCATCCTCATTGAATGACCTTGATAATGCCGTCAATGATGTTGGAAATGTCAAACCATGCGGTATGCCCAGGAAACATATAATAATGAAATAAGCAATCAGGCTGTTTGAAAAATATATCATTATCAAACCTGTAATAGTTATAATTATTGCAACCGTAGTTGTGATATACAATTTTTTTGCAGGTCTGTATGTTAGAAACGACCGTGATAAAAATGATAATCCAAAAAAGCCTGCCAGTAATAATTCCACGAATGAATATGGAGCATTAAATTCTGTTCTAGCAAATATCCCACCGAAGGTTAAGATTAATACAAATGGTATATCGTAGGATACATTGTTGAAAACAGACAACCTAAAACCGGGATTTCTTGCAACATTCAATCTCCTTTTAGCTTTATTATTAGTCTCCTCAGGAAATCGTATTTTAAATGACAGTACTATAGCTATAATTCCCAGTGGAATAAAAAATATAAATAACTGATATAAATTAAAATGTAATAATATGCGTGATTCTATTAAAGGTCCTATGATAAGGCTTGCACTTAATGATAATGTATACAAAGTCAATGTTCTTTCTCTGGTTTTTTTGTCCTTTATTGTTCCAGCAGAACTCATTATGTTGGGCATTATAGAACCGAAGAAGAATCCTGATAATATTACCAGGATCCAGATACTATATTTATTTGAGAAATAGAATAATGGCTCAAGGGTAGAATAAATTATAATGGAAGAAATAAATAATTTCCTTCTTCTTCTGGGGCATAACCTTGAATTTATTAAAGCACTCATTATGCCTGAGCTTCCCACTGCAACGGCAGCAAGTATACCTATTTCAATACTGTTGAAACTCAAATAATATTTTGAAATTAAAGGTATTGTTGTAAGAATTAAATTATTATTTGCCCGCACAGAAAAAGTTAATGACATTAATAATATTATATATATAATTGTGGCGCTATTTTTGCTATTTAAAAATTTGAGCATTGCCACATCATTGATGGAAGATAAATAAAATTTTTTAAGAAACCCTATAAATTTGAAATAATAACGGACCCGCCGGGGTTTAAACTTTATACGGTTTAGAAAATTTAAATATTGTATACGTATAGTCACCTAATAAGCATGGGAAAGGATAGATACAGTTATCTTCTGAAGGATAAGGATTATAGCCCGTTGGAAGCATAGTGTTGATAGCGGTTCCAGGATAACCGGAGATGTATATCTCAGAAGGTTGGGATCATTCTGTGCCGAAATTGGAAAGACTCCCCAGGAACTGCTTAAGCTGAAGGATAAGGCAATGGCGGATCTAATAGACGATTACGTTATCAAGAGAGAGGAAAAAGGCAATGCAGGATCGTATATCAAGAGTACAGTAAAAGCGGTCAAGTCATGGCTTCTATCCAACGGGATCAAATTGCCCAGGCAGATAAAAGTGAAGGATGCCGACAAGTCACCTACATTATCTGATGAGAGGATACCTGATGTTGGATAGTGATTCTTAAACAAAACTCTTTCCATTTCATGAGACATTTATCCTCGACCTCCTATAATAATTGTGTTTTCTTCTTTTATAGCTGTCCTTAAGATTCTTTATAAATCCTCTGTAATACTCCCTGAAGCTGCTGTCATTATTCCATTTATCCAGGAACTGCATTGGTGAATAGTAATCTAATGTAGAATGTGGCCTTATATTGTTGTAGTCATAGAATGCATTCTTTATTATTGCTTTGCCATCACTGAAATTATTGATTTCATTGATCCATATGTAATCAGTTTTAATTGAATTATGGAATGATTCAACATCTCCATTTTCTTCAGGTGTTTCCCTTTCTATGTATTCATGGTTAATTCCCATTGTTTTAAGATAGTTATTGAACTCCTTAGAGATATACTGTGGGCCATTATCTGTTCTCAATGTAATATTGTCAGGTACTATACCATTGAACTTCCTTATTATTGAATCATCCATTGCACTGATTGCATCCTTAGCAGTGCATGATGTATTGTAGCTATAGCCATACCATTCCCTGGAGAATACATCCTCCTATGAAAAACCTATACTTAAC
>JAKAAE010000148.1 GCA_021797225.1 Thermoplasmata archaeon
TCTAGCCCTCATAGGATACGGAGGCATGGCATTGTTTGATTTCATCGGTACTGTTCTTTTCCTTGACCATATTGCTGTAGGGCTTCTAATTGGATTTGCAGGATTCATCATATTCTTTGCATTTGCAGTGGGGGGCACGGGATGGTTGCTGCAGGGTGAATATTTTCCCACGCAGTACAGGGGATTATTTGCTTCATTAATTGCAGTGGTTGACTGGATATCCAATTTTGCAATCATAGAACTTTTCCCTGTTATGGATGACAGTATCGGACTGGGATACACCATGGCAGTATTCGGAGTGCTTTCAGCAATAGCTGTAATAATATTTTATATAATCATGCCAGAAACGAAAGGAAGATCCGTGGAAGAAGTAAATGAAATGTTCGAAAATAACACACTGTTGAATGTTAAAGATGCCTTGCCGGCAAATGAACTTTCTAAGACAGGACAAAAATAAATTATTTTATTGAATATTTTTTATAAATTATAAGTACATTTTAATTAGTTTTTTTTATTTATCCGCCGTGCCTGAAATCTGGATATATTAGCATTCCCCCATCCACAACTATTGTTGTTCCAGTCATGTATGATGCCATGTTGCTGGCAGCAAATAATACAGCATTAGCAACATCCTGCGAATCGCCAGGAATCCCCATTGGAATTTTATTCTCTAGATCTTTTAGCATAGCAGGGTCTCCCCATACAGATTTATTGATTGCAGTTTTGATTGCCCCCGGTGCTATAGATATCACCCTGATGCCCTTGTCAGCAGTTTCCTGTGCCAGTGTTTTTGTTAGCATATCCAAGCCGGCCTTGGCGCTGCAATATGCGGTGTATCCTGCCCACGGTATTTTTACATGGTCCGATGTAATATTTATTATAACCCCGCTGTGTGTTTTCATCATGCGCTGTACTGCCATTCTGGAGCAGTAATATGGTCCAAAAAGGTTTACTGAAATTACCTTCTCCCAATCATCTATGGAATCATCACCGAGCATTTGCCTGGGACCATCGATACCTGCGGAATTTACCAGTATATCTACGGTTCCCAGGCTGGAATCAACATATTTAAAGAGTTGCTCTACTTCCTCAGGATTTGTCATATCAGCTGAAACAGCAACTGCCTTCCCCTTCAATGACTCTATTTCCTTTACTGTTGTATCGGCTTCCGCTTTATTATGCCCGTAGTGAACGGCTACGGAAGCACCGGCAGAGGCAAGTGTTATGGCAACAGCCTTTCCGATTCCACCACTGGCTCCTGTCACAATAGCAACTTTTCCGGACAAATCTATTGTTTTCATGTCAATCAAAAAATAATGTGATTATTAATAATAAACATATGCAGAAGAGAAAATGTTGGGCAAATTTGTTAAACGATATATTGTATTTGCACTTATTCAACATTTTTAGCTGCCATGGTTGATTAATGTTCATACATAACTAACATTGTATCTCTAAAATATCCGGTTATATGGCAATTAACCAAAAAATCTTTTAAATAAATAGGTATTGAACTAAAGTATTTATGAGAAAATTGAAAATGTTTAACGGGAATGAAGTTTCCATACCGGATAATTTAGATCGAATAGCATCATTCAGCCCGGCAGTCACAGAAATTCTTTACAAACTTGGGTTCGGGGATAAAATAGTCGCAGTTTCCGCTTTCTGTGCCAGGCCAGAAGAGGCCAGGTCTAAAAGAAAACTTGCCAGTTACTCAACAACCCGAAAGGATGTTTTGAAGGAACTCAATCCCGATCTAATCTTAACTATAGGGGGATACCAGGAGGTTCTTTATAACAACCTTAAAAATGACATGCCTGTTTATATTTTTGATCTTCCCTCATCATTGCATGGCATGCTTGATCTTATCTCCAGAGTCGGCATAGTTGTCAATAGAAAAACGGAAGCTCGCAGGCTGGAATTTGAACTTATGAACCAGCTTAAAATCATTAATAGAGATAAATTATTTAAAACATATTTTGAAATAGACCTAGGTGGGCCAGTAACTTTCGGTTCCATGAGCTATATTACAGATGCGCTTTATTTGATGGGCTTTGATACAATATACGGGAATGCAGACAGAGAATGGCTGGAGCCAGATTTTGATTTTGTAGCTGAAACCAATCCTGACGTTATAATTTATGAGCATAAGATGTACAGAGAATTCACGAATAAAGATATGGAAAAAATAATTGAAAAGAGGAAATGGAATAATATAAATGCTGTTAAAAATGGAAATGTTTTCATAACTCCGGGCATACTGGATTTCTTTGCACACCACGGCCCATCATTTTTCACGGATGTTATCCCATGGACTATGGATATATATAATACGCTAAAAACAAAATAAGAAATCTAGTACAGGAATACAGAATAAAATTAACTGTATTGATCGAGAATATATATAAAATTATTTCAATAATTCAATAGAATATGCGCACTGGAATGTCCTGCCTTTTTCAAGATCAATTAAACCCATTTTGTTGTGATAAACATCAGGGGCACCTGTCATGGGCTCAATTGCGACCGAATTATCTCCGGCGTATTTGCCGTTGTAAATTACAGTGTATGGCATATTCTCAGATTTTATTATGATTTCATGATTTTCATCTCTCAACAATATATCAGAATTTATCAGGAATACATTGTCTAGGTTGATCTCGCTCATATCTTTATTTTTCAAATCCACAGGAAAATAATTGCCATCCGGAAAATATCCATCTTTATACTTTAGCTCCATTGCATTGCCGGAATAATCTATAGAATACTTTCCTGTAACATTAAAATATGGGTGAAATCCGATTTCTACCGGAATACTTCCAGAAACAGATTTTACGGTAAATAATGTACTGAACACATTTTCATGAATTTCATACCTTATACTGATCTCTGCAATGCCTGGATAGGAGCTATCCCTGAAATATGTATAAAATTCAACATAATTTTTTCCTGCGATATAATTAAACAATATGTCCCTGACAAGGCCATGAATACTGTTTTTCCCGTCATTTGCCGGAAGATTGTATTCCTTCCCATTATAATAATACACCGCATTTCTTATCCTGCCACCGAAGGGAAATAAGACAGCTGCACCACCATGGGTTTTATGGTTATCATGGCTTTTCCTGATTATAGTTTCTCCATTTATAAATAATTCTTCCAGATAGGCACCTCTCTGGGCTAGCCTGCATTTAACATTTCTGTTTTCAAGTATCATGAAATATAATGTATTGATTCAAAATAAATTTATGTTATATTACTCAAAAATCAAAAATTCGGGATTTATTTATATTTTTGTGAGTTCTTCAAGCTTTATGGGGGTATTTTTGACCCTGTTCCTTGTTACAAGTTCAATGGCCCTTGCCAGTGCAGCTGGAGTGCCAATTGTTGGGGCTTCTCCCAGTCCCTTTGCCTTATCCGGTGCCGGCGAACCGTTTTCCACCCACTTGATATGCATTGCAGGGGCATAATCTGCTGATAGTACTCCGGCATCGGTAATGCTTGTTGTCATTAACTGACCATCCTCAGAATACCTTAATGATTCAGAAAACATCTGCCCAACTCCCTCCAGGGCACCACCTGTTATCTGTGCCACAACATTTACCGGGCTGAGTACATGTCCCAGATCATAATATGAATACCAATCTTTCATTATCACTATGTTGTTTGAATCCCTGTCAGCAGTAATCATGTTAAAATTAACAGAATTCACATCGTAGTCGATATCGAGGAATTCATATGCACTGTAATTTCCGGATAGAAGCTTCTCCGGGCTGTATTTTCCATATTTATCTATAACCTGCTGTTTAATCTTCTCCGCTACTGCCATCAGTGCAGAACCACCTGCTATGGCACTTCTGCTTCCCCATGTACCCACACCACGTTCCATCAGGGCAGTGTCCCCGTTCGACAGTGAAATAAGATCCTGCTCCACCTGTAATGAATTTCCCAATATATCCTTGACAAACAGTTCGTGCCCCTGACCGTGAACATTTCCTCCCAGCTGTGCTGTTATCTTTCCACCGGATACATCAATTCTTGCACTCTCCCCCGGTCTGGATGCCGGTATCAGGATAAAGAAGGCAAGCCCTGTTTTTTCCTCCCT
>JAKAAE010000018.1 GCA_021797225.1 Thermoplasmata archaeon
GTTGCAGATCCCTTGATGGAGATAAAAATTACAAAATTTGAAACGGTTAAATTTACCAGAAAATATAATGATAAATCAACCCTCAAGGAGCTGAATATAAAATAAATTATTGAAATTATATGAAAATCAATGAAATTTTTTTAAGCGTCCAGGGAGAAGGTTACTACACCGGAGAAAAAATGGTATTTGTGAGAACAGAGTATTGCAACCTGAGATGTTCATGGTGTGATACAAAGTATTCATTCAATGAGGGAAAGGAAATGAACCTGAATGAAATTGTCGATGCAGTGAACAATCTTTCAAAGAAAATGGTAAAATGGATTTGCCTTACAGGGGGTGAGCCATTATTACAGAATGAAGTTAATAGTCTGGTCAGTATTTTATCAAATAAATATAACATACTTCTAGAAACCTCGGGGAGCCTGGATATCAAAAAATTTCTTCCTGATTACAGACGTGTAAGAAAAGATATTGATTTCAAATTGCCATCATCAGGGATGTACAGGAAGTTCAATAATAATAATTTAAAATACATGGAGCATAGAGATTATTTGAAATTTGTTGTAAATGACATAGATGATTTTAACGTTGCAATGAAAGAGATAAAAGGAATACCACCTGATATAGGAATAGTCATTCAACCTGTGTACGGCACTGATATTGAATGGCTTGCAGACAAATTTATAGAATGTGCTCCCGCAAATGCAAGATTAATGCTACAGGAGCATAAATATATATTCGGAAACAAAAGAGGTGTTTAAATGGAACAAAAAAACGAAAAAATACTGCGTGACAGCATAGAACAGCTTGTATACAACTTGCATAATGAGTATGGATGGTTCAATGAAGAAGAATTAAAGAATACACCCGGCAGAATTGAAAATTTTTACAGAGAATGGTACGGGACAAGGAATTTTGCCTTTACAAAATTCAAGGTTTCTGGCCATGAGAGCATGGTTATCATGAAGAATATTTCATTTTATTCAATGTGTTCCCATCATTTGCTTCCGTTTTTCGGCACGGTAAATATAGCATATCTGCCGAAACCATCAGGGTATATAGCAGGGGTGAGCAAACTTGTCAGGGCGGTTAACAAGATAGCCAGCAAGCCCCAGTTGCAGGAAAATATGACATCCGAAATAGTTGAACTGTTATATGAAAATCTGAATCCGCTCTTTGTAATGGTTACAGCCAAGGGGCAGCATATGTGCATGATGATGCGCGGTGTCAGGCAGGAAGGTGCCACAATGGTGACATCATCTGTTAAGTATAATGATATCGTGAAGAAGGAACTGGAATCGCTGAAGTCAGAAGCTTTGAAGATGATGGGTGAATAAAATGTACGGTATAGAAATTACAGGAAGACTGAAAGGGTTAACCTGGAGCTCAGGACATTATGTCCCGGACAACGAAAAATGCAAAAAATTCCACGGGCATGATTATTCAATAGATATTCTGATTGACTCCGGGATTATAGAAGATTCGGGCATGTTAATAGATTTTACCATAGTCAAGAAGGCCATAAAACCGGTAATAGATAATATGGATCATAAATTCATGGTACCTGAGAAGGACATACGTGACAGCAGTATTAACGGCATGCTTGATATAGTAGTAAGGGGAAGATACAGGGGAACGATGCCAGAAAATGATGTTTTTATATTCCCCTATCCGGCGGATACGGCAGAATACATAGCAAAATATTGCTATATTGAAATTCATAAGAAAATCCAGGATATCTTAAAGGATTTTAGGATGAAAATTGTTATACATGAAGGACCGGGAAATCTGGCCTCCTATACAGAATAAATTATTTTAAATTATTATTATTTTTTTCCATTATTATTTCAGCCACTATGCTCACTGCAATTTCTTTAACTGTAATAGCATTTATGGATAATCCCGCCGGGCATTTTATGGCATTTTTATCAGCATCCGGGTGTTCTCTGAGTACAGTTTCCATGTCTCTGTTAAACCTGTTTCTGCTGGAGACAATTGCCAGATATCTGGGTTTTTTAATAAGAAAATGCGATATATACGGTATTTCATTTTCTGTTTTTGTAATTAATAATACGAAATCATCGGTGAAATCGGATTCCATTATATGTTTTGAGTCATTTTCATTATTAATATTATAGACCTCAGGGGTCAAGCCTGTGTATGATACAAGCGCCTTAAGTGCATCAAGCAGTTTATCGTTAAATGATTCGACGAGTATAACCATGCTCCTTCGGTGCACATATGGCTCAATAAAAAGCTCTATCATGCCGCCACAGGTAGTATTCATTGCATAATCCGAGGTTGTATTATCTTTGTCCAGTGCGATTTTTAAATATTTTGTTTCATTTTTTTCTATTACTTTTTCAGCCTCTTTTAAAACAACATTATCCAGTGATGGACTGCCCAGGGTTCCATATATCACCGTTCCCCCTGTTATCAGAATTTTAAATCCCGGCTTTGCTATGGAAGAGCCAGCTGTTTTTATTACAGTTGCAATAGCATAATCCTTCCTGCCCGCCTGCAGGTCAGCTTGCATGGAAATTATATCATCATACATATTTTTCAAATACATAATTACTTAAAGCTTTTTTCAAAAATTATTCCGATACAAGCTAAAATATCAAATTTGTTATATTTCTTTGCAATAAAGGAATCAAATATGCAATAAAATTTAATTAATTAAAATATTTTTGAAAATATTTGCAATGTAACAGCCAATGTGATTATAAATATCTACATTCCTGAATACATGCAACAAATGTCTATATTATACTATGGGGATATGGCAGTAAATTCAGAGACTCTACAGAGAAGAGCAACGTATAAAATTAAATAATGAAAGCCATTATCAGATTATGGAAGACCAAACTGTTGAAGATTTTTTAAAATTTAAAAATATAGAGAGCGTAATTATAAACAAAGATGGAACAGCCATTGCTGCCCTGGTTTCTGACAATTATAAGCTTTACAGAAAAAAGGAAGTAAATAAATCCATTTATATCTACGATCCAGAGTTAAAGCTTCAGCATAGAATAGATGCATCCGGAATTGGATATATGGATTTTTCCGCTGATGGAAGATTGCTTTATACGACCGGCGGGAAAATTAATATATTCAGCACAGAAGGAACAGGATTGGAGATAAATTTCAATGGAGATATAGATCAGGCTCTATGGATGGGAAAAAGAATTATTTTTTCAGGGAAGGCAAAGAAGGAAAAGAAAGAAGCTGATGCATATTTCTTCGAAGAGAGCGATCGGTTAATTGAATTGTACATGCTTGACTTAAATACCGGAATAAAAAAAATAACAGAGAATATCCATATATGGGAATTTAATACCGATGGCAGCTCAATATATGCAGTAACATCTGAAAATCCCATGGAGAGCTGCTGGTATACCGCAAAATTATCCAGAATAGACCTTAATGGAAAAGTAGAAACCGTTTATGACCCCGGATTCAGGCAGATAGGCAAAATTTCAGTTTCCGGAAGCAGGGTTTCTGTTCTCGAGTCAATAATGAGCGATAGGGGCGTAATATCCGGTGACATAATCCTTATTGAGAATGGGATGGCAAAAAATCTCACAGAAAATTCAGAATTTACTATTTCACATGTAATATTCAACAATAATAAAACGTATGTTCTTGAAAATAAGATGGGCGGTTTCAAAATAAGGTCGCTAGAGGATAACAATATAATATGGGAAGGATCTGGCATAGTTTATCCTGTGTTTTCACCGTCATTTGCAATTAATGGAGAACTTGCTGTATTTTCATACTCCAATGAAAATGACATAGCCGAAGTGGTTCTCATAAATAAAAATCGTATGGTAAGGTCATCAATAAACAGCGAACTCCAGAAATTGAAGGCTTATCCCTCCAGAAGGGTTGAGTGGAAATCCAAAGATGGGAAAATCATTTACGGATTCCTCAGATGTGAGAACGAGAAAAATCCATTGATAGTATATATACACGGTGGACCCACATCATTTTCATACTCAGCTTTCATGGATAGAACTACTCTTTATTCAGGAGCCGGATTCTCAGTATTTCTTCCTAATTACCGCGGTAGCATTGGCGTGGGGAGAAACTATGCAGAATCCAACATAGGCGATCTCGGTGGGATGGATTTTGAGGATATCATTTCCGGAATAGAATATCTCAAAGCTTCCGGACTGGTGGATACTGATAGGATTTACATAACAGGTGGATCCTACGGAGGTTATATGTCCGCACTTGCTATCATGAAATCTGATATATTCAGGGCCTCCGTGTCCTTATATGGAATCTCGGACTGGATAAGTTTCCACGGGGTATCGAATCTGTATAACTGGGATAGGATACATATGAATGAGGATCCATATAGTTTTAATCTTTACGATAAGTTTTCTGCCATAAGAATGGATCATGATGTAAAAACTCCGATACTTCTCATGCATGGCGTTGAAGACCCTTATGTGCCTATTGGACAGTATTATGAGTTTTATAGATTCCTCAAGGAAAAGGGAAAACAGGTCAGACTTCTGGTTTATCCAAGGGAGGGCCACGGTTTCAGAGAAAAGGATCATATGATTCAGCAATATAAGGAAACAATAGATTTCTTTAATGAATATAAATAAAGAATGGTGATTAAGAGGTACATATTTGAATAATATAGAAAAAATTCTTTGGGCAACGTCCGGAATAACACTTTTGCAGATTATGACAGGATTTTATTTATCCCAGATATATGATGCAATTAATTCACCAGTTTTAGTTTTCCATATATTCACCGGAATATTGCTTCTCATTATGGCTGCAGTGTCCTATCTCATGGTAAAAAACATATCTAGATTGAAACATCTTGCAACAGTAAATACTATACTGATAATAACAACAATATTAACAGGAACCGGATTTATAATATTCAAATCCAGTAATTTTTACGGTGAATTTATGCCATACATTCAAATGCTCTTATCAATTGGTATAATCAGCAACTATGCTGTCATGCTAGGAATCAAAAGGACTTTAGATCTGAAATAATCATGAGAAGTTCCTCTGATTCAATAACAATAAAATTATGCAATAGCTTTTTATCTTTATACCTGTTTATCAATCATGAAGAATGTGGAACTATCCCGCATGTTCAATGAAATGTATTATATGCTGAGCACTGATGAGAAAGCACGTTTTGAGGCACTTGCTTACCAGAGGGCTGCAAGATCCATAGAATCAATGCAGGATGACATTTCAGAAATCTATGAAAAGAATGGAATAAAGGGATTGATGGAGATCCCCGGAATCGGAAAAGGACTTGCAGAACACATTGAAGAGTATCTAACAACCGGAAAAATTGCTAAATATGAGGATTTAAAACACAGGTTTCCGGTGGATTTCAGTGAATTTTCCGGCATGGAGGGATTTGGGCCTAAAAAGGCAATGATTCTATATGATAAACTTGGCATAAAAAATATTGCTGACCTAAAAAAAGCCGCGGAGGAACATAAAATAAGGGATATCCCTGGTTTTGGAGAAAAAAGCGAGGCCCTTATCCTGAAAAACATATCAATGATATCTGCCACAGGATCTAGAATTTTATTGAGCACTGGATTAAATGAAGCCAGAAAGATTGTATCGTATCTCTTATCTGAAAACATAGTATCCAGATGTGAGATAGCTGGATCAACCCGGAGAATGAGGGAAACGGTGGGAGATATTGATATACTTGTTATATCTGAACGGCCGGAAAGGGTAATGGATTTATTCACTGAGTACGGAGGTGTAAAATCTATAGTTGTCAGGGGCGAATCAAAAACTACCGTGCTCCTTGATATAGGAACCACATGTGATCTAAGGGTGATAAAACCTGGAAGCTTCGGTTCAGCATTGCAATATTTCACAGGTAGCAAGGATCATAACATAAAGGTACGTAAGATTGCAATTGATCACAATTATAAGTTAAATGAATATGGATTGTATTCCGGTGATAAAAATATAATAGAGGGCAAAGACGAAGATGCGATATACAGAGAACTGGGCATGGATTATATTCCGCCTGAAATGCGTGAAGACCGTGGAGAAATAGAAATTGCATTATCACATAAAATTCCTTCATTAGTTGAATTATCTGAGATAAGAGGTGATCTGCATCTGCATACAACAGAAAGTGATGGTATGAACACCACCGAAGAGATGGCAACCGCAGCAATAAAAAGGCATTATGAGTATATAGCTATTACAAATCATTCAAAAAACTTAAAAATAGCCCATGGGCTAGATGATAACCAGTTCATGGAATATTTCAAAAAAATTGACAGTTTAGCTGATAGATATAACATAAAAATTTTAAAGGGAGCTGAGGTTGATATACTCAAGGATGGAAGTTTAGATCTGGATGAAAATACATTGAAGTCCATGGATGTGGTTATAGCTTCTGTGCATATGGATACCAACATGGATACAAATGATATGACTGATAGGGTTATAAATGCAATCAAAACAAATATGGTAAATATTTTAGGTCATCCAACAGGCAGGTTAATAAATGAAAGACAGCCATTTCAAATTGACCTGGATGAGGTTGCAAAATACTGTTATAAATATAAAACTGCAATGGAAATAAACGCTTCCCCGGAACGCCTGGATCTAAACGATGAAAACATTCTAAAAACTTCCAAATATGGAGTTTATTATTGTATAAACACTGATTCCCATAATATATATGGATATGATAATATGGAACTCGGTGTGGGCACTGCGAGAAGAGGCTGGCTTACCAGGAACGATGTAATTAATACAATGGATTTAAAGAATTTAATGAAATTCTTGAAAAAATGATTGGTTAAAAGTATTCGCCGGCTTTCCTCCAATAAAATATATCTCATTGAGCCGAACGAAATATAGACATTCTATACAGTACCATGCTGGAACTTATATTATTTATTTTATATAAAACTCCTGTATAAATCTTATCAATAGTTAAATGTACTGTAATTGTATTCCCTGAAATAATTTCGGAAGAATTATTCATATACCCTATTATATTTTTTCCATGATTGCTATACACTGTTATGTTCATATCAGGAATACTGCGGGTTGCGTTGAATTGAAAAGAAAATGTGTAATTCCCAGGAAGTAAATACGTGCTGTTACCCGTATATATATTATCTCCTTCCAGTTTCAATTTCTGGTACTCTGAAATTCCTTTATCTGGAAATGGACCATATAGGGTATTATCTGTGGTATTGAATTTTGCATTTGTATAATTCATGGAAAATGGTGCTTGCAGGACTGGACTGCCCTTATAATTGTATTCCAGTGCTATAATTCCATAACCCTCTGCAAATATACCGTATGAGCCATCATTCATGTCCTTCACTGCAAGATATGATAGGGAAATATTATTTCCGTCTTTTAAATACGTCTGATCATCGTTGAAATTTGCAATTATATATTTATAATGGGTATCTATTGATATATTCCCGTATGGGAATGCCGTCGCATTCAAATCCTTATAGAATAATGGATAAAGACTGTTACCAGTTACCAGGGATGCGTTCATATCAATGTTACCCGCAATAGAATAGATGAAATGGTTCTCCATTTCCCTGTAACCTGTGGAATCACTGTATATAGAATGTATAGAAGAAGGTTCAACAGAAATAGGTGATATTGGTGATATAACAATAAAAGATGCAATAGCAAATGCAGTGATGGCTATAAATGTATTTCTCAAATTCTTAAATTTGTGCTTTTTTGCCTTATTGCTGGTAGATTGTGAAATCATTAGTTTCTCTATTCCAAATATGCCCGCTACAAAAACAAAGGGAATAAACATCATGGAATACTGATATCCCATGAAATAGTAAGGTATATATGATGATGTCATTGCATAGGCTAAGTATGGTATAGCCGGTAGAAGGCCAATGGGAAAATCAAAGGAGATAAAATCAAGAGACATAAATGCCAGAACTAGGAATACTATCTTTATCTCATAATTGGAGACAATAAAATTAAGAAATTTTACCGGATGGTAAATCATGGTTATCAGCAGTCCTTCCAGATTTCTTGATGCTGATCCGGACTGCCCGCTGACAAACACGGGTATACTTGAGGAATTACTAATATTGCCCTTTATTAATGCAGCCAGAACATAATAAATTAAAAGAATTATAATGCTAACAGAGGAAAATAGATATAATTTTTTAATATTTTTTCTATCCACAGTATTATTTCTTAAAAAAAGAATTAATTCCATTAAAATAGTCATAATTACTATAAAAATAAATGATGAATGGAGGCTAACTATTAGGGCGAGGAATAGTATATTTAAAAATATTTTTTTTTCTAAATAAAAATAAATAGCCATGAAATAGAAAAATGGTAAAAATATCATAATATGAAAATCAAAGTATACCGGGCTTTCAGTTAATGGGGAAAGAATGAAGGCAATAGATATTATAAAGGCATAAAATTCAGGATTTCTATTATTGAACCTGTATTTAGAAAAAATTTTCAATGAAAGGTAATATAAGGGAATAGAGGCAAAGCTTATAAATATCGATTGCAGAACAAGCAGGATATAAGGACTCGGATACAGATAGAATAATGGCAGAATTGCAAACATGAAGAGTGAGAAGTGCTCTGCTAGATAACTCCCACCTGCAAGGTTAGTGTAAAATAACTTACCGTGAAGAGTTGAATAAAATGCCTGGGAATACAATCCAAGGTCCCATCCGTAAGCATTAATTGTATATGCCTTTAATATTGAATAAAATGAAAATAGAATTGAGAAAAGCGCAGCAATAAATACAACCAGTTTGCCATATGTTATACTGTCCTTAATATTGCGCAGTTGAATTGAAAATGATTTGCTACCAGAATGCATTTAATTGGTCAGTATCTATTTATATATTTATTTTACTGAAAAGGTGAGAAAATAATTGAAATTGAATTTTTAGAGGATAGATATAGATGGAAAAAACAGTGACTGTATTAATTAATGTCAAAATATTTCAGGTTTAATGAATATTTTAAAGTATTATCCATTATTAATTAGCAATGGATAAGTTTTTATCGTGAATTTATATAACCGTTTATTGAGTAGCATAACTGAATCATTCAGTTCCGGGGTAACATTTCAGTATTCGGCTGTGGCGTCCATGTTTATATCGTCCAGTCTATTTTATTTTTTCATTGCCCATATTTTACCGGTAAACATTGTAGGTTCCATATCGTTACTGTATGCCATTATGAACATTATGGCTGTTGTCTTTGTTTTCGGCCTTTCCAATGGAATACAGCATTATATTTCATATCATCTTGTCAGGGAAAATCATAAAGCAATTATGAAACTGATGAAACAGACCATGGCCTTTGCAATTCTCCTTGCCCTCTCCGCATCTGTCTTCATGTATTTTGCCTCAGGGGAAATAGCATTACTGTTTTTCCACAGCACTGCGTACATACTTTCCATAAAACTCATAGGCATAGCAATAGCAGGATCGGTAATGATAAATATACTGGGTTCCATGCTTCTGGGGCTTAACCAGTATAAAAAATATTCTTTAATTTATATATTTATCAATATATTCACATATTTCTTCCCCCTTTCCATGTTATTTTTAACAGGAAAAGCCGTTTATCTTATAGCGGGCCTTGCTTCAATAAACGTTTTAAGCGCAATATTATTCTTTATTTTTGTTTACCGTGCCTATAACAGGCTCGGAAATCTTACAAAGAACGCAGCAAAGGAGCCTTACCGTAATTTGATCTATTATTCTGTTCCCCTGTTTTTATCCTCTATAATGGGAACCAGTGCCACTTATATTGACAGAATAGTTGTTTCATACTTTATCAATTTATCATACCTGGGAATATACAACTTTGCATTGATTATTGCATCTGCGGCTACATTCCTTGTGGTTCCAGTATCAAACCTCCTGATTCCAAAATTATCCACATTCTTTTCCCTGGATAATAAGGAGGGTTTCAGAAGCAGCATAAGAATACTTCTCAATATAGTTTCTCTTATATACATTCCGGCAGCACTGGGCATTGCAGCATTGTCCAGAATTATATTGTATGAATTTGCAGGTAACCAATACACAATTGCATATATACCATTGATGATTATCATGTTCATTACCTCATTCTTCATAGGATCCGTTGTCCTATCATCCGGTATTTCAAGCATCAGAAAAACAAAGATTTTTGTTTACTCATCCGCCCTTTCCCTTTCCTCCAATGTAGTTTTATCCATAGTGCTTATACCCATGTTCAATATAATAGGTGCAGCCATAGCATACTCATCCATGAATGCTGTTAACTTTGCAATTGTTTATCACTATGCAAGGAAATTTGGTGTGAATAACTATGATATACCGAGAGTTATAAGAATATGGCTATCTTCCCTTATAATGTTCGGTGCAATATTTGTACTCCAGGGAATGTTCCCGTACAGCATGCTGAACATATTTATTTACATCCTGCTTGGGCTTGCTATCTATATGGTAGAAATAAAGGCTTTCCGCCTTATCAGTGCTGAAGAAATGGATTATATTCTTTCCGTAATACCGAACAGATTTGGCACATTGAAATATATATTAAGAAATCTGGAATACACGGAAAGGAAAAAAAGATACGATCGGCTCTTCAGATTCATAAAATAATAAGGTTTATTTGTTATATTCTTTACTGTTGATCATTATGGAAGAACAAAAAAGAACGTATATTTCTGTAATTATTTCCGATTATAATAGAAAACTATACATATTAAATGCCCTGAAGTCCGTGATTCATCAAAGCCTCTCCAGGGAAAATTACGAAATTATACTTATTAAAAATTTTGCGGATAGTAATATAGATGATTTCGCATCCCAAAACAAAGTAAAATCACTAATTAGTCAGGATATTTCCCTGTCCGGAAAAATAAGAGAGGCATTATCATATGCAACGGGAAATGTAATATGTTTCCTTGACGACGACGACAAATTTTATGAGAATAAACTGGAATATGTTTATAATAAATTTAAAACAACGAAAAATCTTGTGTATCTACATAATAATTTTTCATCAATTGACGATAATAATCAACCTATAAAATATAAAAATATCAATCCGGATTTTAACATCTCATCTATTTCAATAAGAAAGGATATTATAAATGTTGATACGCTCACAATGGTTTCGAAGAGTATTGATACATTAATGTACATGTATGCTCGGGAATCAGGTATGAAGATTGAAATTGATGATACAGTACTTACATACTACAGGGTAACAGAAAATAGTGTAACTCATTCATTTAATAGTATAGAATCATTCAGAGAATTTTCTATAAATTCCCTTTCAAAAATATTGCAATCATATGTTACTATGAAATCAATATTTACGTCCGGCAGGGCATTAAAGATAATAAATCACAGGGAAAGCTTCACAAGAATAAGAATTAACCTATTCGGAGGACCGAAACCCTTCATAAAAGATTATATAAAAATACTTTTCACAGGGTCAATGGAACCGAGGAGTTACGAGTTTAAGGTTATGATATCCTCGATCTTTTTCAAAAATTTGGCAATGAAAAAATTATATAACAATGAGATGGAGAAAAATAAACAATTACAATGATTTAAATTATAGCAACAGGCGAAACAGGCGACGCAGTAGCACCAAGGAATGGTATAGGGGAGCAGACAAACATGAATTCGTAAACTTTGTCTTTGGCCATCCGGTGGAGGCTCAAATTATCTATAATATGTATTCCTGCGCGGGCAATCAGGAACTGATGAACCGGAAGCCTTGTATTTTTGGCTTCAGGGGGAACAACCTCTGATGATGGAGTGTCACTCCCAGTTACTGAGATATTATTTTCCCGCAGATATTCTGCCAGATGGAAGCCTATCCCGGGAGCAGAATCATAGAATTTATCATACTTATCCGGCTTTGAGAATAGCGCAGATGCTCCGGTGTGAAAAAACATTGCGTCTCCTTTTTCTGGAATTATATCATTATCCTTAAGGAAATCTTTCACATCTGTAACTTCAATTGTTGTGCCTCCATTCAGTATATCTGCTCCCCTGTATCCTGCTATATCAACCATTATACCTCTGGTAACTATGGGTCCCACATTCTCTATTCCCATTTTAGAATATCCGGTATTGGATATAACACTCTTGACCGGAATATTGTTGAAAAATTTACCGTCATATGCCATATGGGACAATGCGTCAATATGTGTGGCCGTGTGGTCGCACATTTCTAGTCTTCCCAGGGAAGGACCGTACCTGTTTTCATATTTCTCGGTAAAGCCATTATCATATGGTCTGAGCATTATATCAAAGAAATAAGGTCCGTGTGTCTGCCGATCGGCCATGCCGTTGTATACGGTATGCGACATCCTGTATAATTTTCCCTTCTCTGGTATTTTCAGGGCATTCAGCACTTTTTTACTGTCAATATAATTCAAATTTCCCCTTTGATCTTCAGGACCAAAACTGGAAGAAAGATCAGAATCAGTGTTATACATTTTCTCTTTTACAGATCCATTGTTATCCATTATTATACATAATTACAGAATATAAAAGAATGACGATTATTTAATTACTGTATTTGTTGTTTTAACCTGAGGAAATAGTCCAGCGCAGATTGATTTTTCAGGGATTCCGTATTTATTACAGAGTTTACTGGTTCTCCTTCCATTATCCTGGTCAACGGCACCTCCATTTTCTTACCATTAAGTGTTTCAGGTATTTCCGGTACCTCCAGTACAATATCGGGCACATGCCTTGGGGATAGGTCTTCCCTTATATGTTTCCTTATTTCTGTTTCTTTATCAGTATCCAGAGTTAATCCCTCCTTGAGTTCCACAAATAAAACTATGATATACTTATTATTATTCCTGTATCCAATTACAATAGAATCCTTAACAAAATCTATAGCCTCAACAGTTGAATAAATTTCTCCGGTTCCTATTCTGATTCCGTTTCTGTTGAGTACTGCATCGGACCTTCCGTAAATAACGATGCTTCCATCCTTGAATATTGATATAAAATCACCGTGCCTCCATATTCCCGGATAAAAGTCATAATAACTTTTATAGTATCTTTCCTTTTCCGGATCGTTCCAGAAGAAAACGGGCATATTCGGCATGGCTTTAGTAATTACCAGTTCACCTTTCATGCCTGTGATCGATTTTCCATTTTCGTCCAGTGATTCCACAGCAGCACCCAGCCCCCTGCACTGAATTTTTCCAGGATAAACCGGAAGAATAGGAGATCCCAGGCATATGGCGGAGCATAAGTCAGTTCCGCCACTCAGTGATGATAGCCAAATATTTTTCTTGACCCTGAAATAAACAAATCTGAAAGCTTCCTTTGACAGGGGACTTCCTGTGGAACCCATAAACTCAAGATTTTTCAATTCATAGATTTCTGCTGGATAATAATTCAATTTCATCATTGATTCTATGTATGCAGCACTTATGCCCAGATGGGTAATTTTAAATTTTTCAGTTATTTTCCATAGAATCGATATATCGGGATAACTGACACTCCCATCATACATAACTATTGTAGAACCCATTATAAGACCACTGACGAGTATATTCCACATCATCCATCCGGTGGTAGTTGCCCATGTGAATACACTATTTTCAGATATGCCCATATGCAGGCCGAGAACCTTGAAATGCTCCAGTACAATACCTCCGTGCCCGTGAACTATGGCTTTGGGTTTTCCCGTTGTTCCTGAGGAATAGAGTATCCATAATGGATGGGAAAAGTCAACGTTGACAGGGATAAATTCTCCCGGATTTTCAGGTATATCCTTAAAATTTATGAAATGGTTTATTTTTATATCTCCCGTGGAAATAGCCAGCCTTACATTTGGCAAGTTTTTAAGAATTTCGGATGCATTGTGTGTTCTCTCAAATTTCCTGCCATTATAAGAGTATTCAGGTGAAACAATTAATACTGAAGGATCAATCTGCGAAAATCTCTCGATAACTCCTTTTACACCAAAATCAGGTGAGCATGATGACCATATTGCCCCTATTGCCGCCGATGCCAGAAAAGAAATAACCGCCTCTGGAATATTACCGATATAGGCACATACCCTGTCCCCTTTTTCTATACCCTGGCTTAATAAATAATATGCCATGGAAGACACTTTTTTCCAGAGATCCTTATATGATATGCTGAGTTCATTTCCACATTCATTATATTGGATTATAGCTGCCTTCTCTAGATTTCTGTTTCTATAAACGTAACCTGCATAATTCAATTTAGATCCTTCGAACCATGTGCTATTTACATTTTGCCCCCTATGGATATATTTATAGCCATGGATATTTAAATTATAAAACCCTGAAAGAGAGACCCAGAAATCCTCAGTATTATTTACGGACCACGCCCATAACTCCTGATAATTCCTGAAATGATACCCGTACTTGTGATTAATATACTTTAAAAAATGTTCCATGGCAGAATCTTTTTTATAATTTTCATCCGGTACCCACAGGGGTTGTTCCTCCAGACTCATAATGCTTCAACATAATTATATATAAATATCTTGCCTACATTCATCTACTATGCGAGAGAATAACATGCATTTATAATTAACGAAAGGTTAATATAAACAAATGTAAATATGTTTATATGTACGATAATGATGAACTGTTTAAAAAAATAAACCATATAGAATTCTATGTAAGTAGCGCAAAAACATGGTCATACTTTATGAAGAACGGACTCGGATTGAATTTAAAAGCATATTCAGGGCTTGAAACAGGAAACAGACAAAACTCTTCGTTTCTCCTTAATCGTGGAGATATAAATCTAGTTTTTACAAGTTCACTCAATGCAGATTCCGATATAAATAAATCAATAGCAAATCACGGAGACGGCGTCCGGGATATTTCTCTCGAGGTTGATGATCTGGATTTTACAAAAAAACATCTGGAATCAAAAAATGTAAAGGTCTCTGCGATTATGGAAGAGAAGGATGAAAATGGCAAGATAAGGAAGGCGGTAACAAAGACCTATGGAGATACATTGCACACACTTATTGAAAGAGGCGATTATAAGGGTTTCTTACCTGGATATGCACAAATGGAATCAGAAGCAAAAGATACAGGTATTTACAAGGTAGACCATGTAGTTGGTAATGTTTATGAGGGGGAGATGGACCAGTGGGTGAATTATTATATTAAAAATATGAATTTTAGCCAGCTGATAACCTTTGATGATAAAATGATACGTACAGACTACTCCGCACTGAGATCCAAGGTTGTAAAATACAATGATAACATAGTATTTCCCCTGAATGAGCCTGCAAAGGGCTTAAAAAAATCGCAGATTGAAGAATACCTGGACTACTACAACTCCCAGGGCGTACAGCATATAGCTCTGAAGACCGACAATATTATTGATACTGTTTCCAGACTGAAAGAGAACGGAATACAGTTCCTGGATACACCTGCATCCTATTATGATAACCTCACCGAAAGGGTTGGAGACGTTGACGAGGATATAGAAAAGTTGAAAAAACTCAATATTCTGGTAGATCGTGACGAGGATGGCTATTTACTCCAGATCTTCACAAAACCACTGACTGACAGGCCCACTGTATTCTTTGAAATTATAGAAAGAAAGGGCGCAAAATCCTTCGGTGCAGGGAACTTTAAGGCACTGTTTGAATCCATAGAAAGGGAACAGGCTCAGAGAGGTAATTTATGAAAATCTGCTTGCTGGAGCTGTCAAATAAATCTATTTACTGTATTTATAACAATGAGAAGTATTTCAGTATTGCTTCCATGCTGGGAATCGATGAAAAAGAACTTGAGAAAAAATTTTACAGTCTATATGATGATATAATAAAATTGAAGCCTGAGTTAAGCTCGGAAATAAAACCGGAGAACGTAAAGTACAGCGTCCCAATACCCGGAATGCGATCCGTCCGGGATTTCTACTCGTTTGAAGACCATGTAAAGAATGCGAGAAAAAATAAGGGGCTTGAAATGATTCCAGAATGGTATAAATTCCCTGTATTTTACTTTTCATGCACGCCTAATATATACCCATCCGGGTATGTTATCAAATATCCGGATAAGAGCAGGGCTTTTGATTATGAAATGGAGGTCGCAGCAGTTATAGGTAAAAAGGTTGAGGATTGCCATAAAAATTGCATGGATTCAATCTTTGGGTTTATAATCATGAATGACTGGAGTCTCCGTGACATTCAAAAAGAAGAGATGAAAATTATGCTGGGACCTGCAAAGGGAAAGGACTATGCAACTTCATTCGGGCCGTTTCTTGTGACCAGAGATGAAATTCTCAGAGATGAGGAAAATGGAAAGATAAATATCGAAATGAGGGGCTATGTCAACGGCAAACTCTATTCTCAGAATAATTTGAAAAATATATATTTCAGTTTCGATTCAATGCTTGAACGGGCTTCTGAATCGGTTCCGTTGCTCCCCGGTGATGTAATTGGAAGCGGTACATTCGGAACTGGTTGCCTCCTTGAGCTTGGTAAATATCCATGGCTTAAATCCGGCGATGAAGTGAGGTTTGAATCCCAGCAGCTGGGGACACTTGTTAACAGGGTGGTATGAATGGTTTACTATGTAAAAATGGGAAGGGTGCCCGAACAGAGGCACACGTATGATGATAGAAATCACATACAGAAGGAGGAGCTTTTCGGTCTGAATGCCTTTGACGGGCGATATTCTTTGTTATACCACAGGTTTGACCCTGCAGAGATCGAGAGTACAGATGTCCAGTACCGTGAGAAATTATCACCTGTGGAGTTAATGGAGCATAGGCATCTCCGTACCGGAGAACTTGGTAAGCTGGATAACTTCTATACTGGCAGGCAGGTTCTGTTCTTCAATAATTCAATCAGAACCGGGATCATAGATACCGATGCAAATACAGATGAGTACTTCAGGAACGCACTCTGTGATGAGGTTTTCTTTGTCCATTCCGGTTCCGGTGCAATTAGATCCCCGTTCGGGATACTGAAATTCAGAAAAGGGGATTTTATATATATTCCTAAGGGTACAACCTACAGAGCAATAATGAATGAAAGGTCATTTTTCTTCTTTACTATTTCAACAGATCACATGGAGATTCCAGATCATTACATGAATAAATATGGACAGTTGAAAGAAGGTATGCCCTACTATTCCAGGGATATACAGATACCTGAATTTGTAGAGCCTGAAAATAAGAAAGGTGAATACCGTATAAGGGTCGATTATAGTAATTATTATCTTAATACGGTGAGAAATAATCCGGTATTTGATCTGGAAGGTTATGATGGTTATCTTTACCCGTTTTCCATCAACATCGATAAATTTGCACCGAT
Organism: Thermoplasmata archaeon; assembly: GCA_021797225.1. The sequence continues at coordinate 17,350 of JAKAAE010000018.1, forward strand.
TGTAGGAAAACTACACATGCCACCTCCGGTACACACTGTATTTGAATCGAAGTATTTCATGATCGGGGCTTTCCTTCCCAGGCTATTTGATTTCCACGAGAAGGCTATTCCTGTTCCATATTATCACAACAATATAGATTCAGATGAACTCATCTTCTATTCATCGGGGAATTTCATGAGCAGGGAGGGCATAGGAGAAAAATCAATTACAATGCATGTTCATGGAATGACACATGGACCACAGCCAGGTGTAATTGAAAAGAGTATAGGTGCGGAGAAGACCGATGAAGTAGCCATAATGGTGGAATCCTATAAATGGCTTCTGCCTACAGAAAAGGCTGAATCCATAAAGGATAAAAATTACCAGTATTCATGGAAAGTAGGTAAAAATTAATTATAAAATATTTAAATTATTTTTTATCTGAAAGACCAAGCCAGAAGTTCTTTTCCAGTTCCAGTATTCCCTTTGCACTGTTTATGAATTGATCTTTCTGGTCATTGCTATGAACTCCTATAACATTCTCCATGGCATCTTCATGTGTTGACTCGATCTCCCTGTGGAAGGTAAAATACAGCATATCCATGTCCCTGTATTTTCTTTCCTTCATTATCCTCAATCCAGGAAGCAACTTATCCCACATGGGTATAGCCATATTTTCAAGCGCAAATTCAGCACCCAGTGCCTTTGCGTGGTCCGATGAAAAGTAGTCGCGCATTCCGTCAAAGATCG
>JAKAAE010000149.1 GCA_021797225.1 Thermoplasmata archaeon
CTAAGGGAATATACGCCTGTGGAGATGAATGCCAATGCCCTGGAAGGACTGAATATAGGTCCGTATGTCAGGGCAAGCTTTGTCCATGAATCAGGAAGCCTCAATGCTTTAACATGAGGTAGCTCACAGTCTGTAAAAGATAAAGAAATATAATTCGTATAACTCTGACATGTTAAAGTTTACCAATAGTATTTAATCATCCAAATTTAGTTTTTTGTATGCCTTAATTTCTTCCAGCGCAAGTTCAATGCCTTTTTCTAATTGTGGGTCTTTATTATTAAGGAAATCCTGTGGCATATACTCAATATGTATATCAGGCTCAGTTCCATAGTTTTCCAGACCATATTTAACATTGGAGAACCACGTTGCAAACTGTGGCTGTGTTACAGTCGTCCCATCTAGCAGCTTGATTTTAGGATTTATCCCAACAACTCCACCCCATGTTCTGGTCCCTATAACTTTACCAAGGTGCATGAGTTTGAATACATGGGTTCCTATATCACCATCTGATCCAGCATATTCATTTGTGAGTGCAACCAGTGGCCCGTCAACTGAATCAATAGGATATGGTGTAATAATCCCACGTCTTGGCACGTCATATCCTATTCTTCTTCTGGCAATTTTTTCCAAGAGCAGTTGTGAAACAAAGCCACCACCATTGAACCTTAAATCAACTATTAAAGCTTCTCTGTTGGATTCACGGTCATAAAGCCTGAAAAATTCGTTATAACCATTCATGCCCATATCTGGAATATGTATGTAGCCTACTTTTTCATCTGTAATTTTATGCACATACTCCCTGTTAGTTTCAACGAAATTGCGGTATCTCAAATATTTTTCATCACTCAGGGTTTTTACAAAATAACTTTTTATGTTATTATTTCTCTGAATTCCTATCCTTATAATTTCCTCTGCATGGTTTAGTAATGCCCTGTCAGGGTTATAATCCTCATTCAGCTCTATACCGTTTATGGATTTTAAAATATCATTTTCTTTTATATCAGTATAGAGGAACGGGGATTTCTCATTTTCATTAGATAAATCACCGCTATATATTTTCTTGATTATATACTTTCCATCTTCGTAAGTGTAATCTATACCTAGTTTCCCTACAGGTTTTGATTCAATTCCAGATAAATCTCCTCCGATCTCGTAGGAATGGGAAGTGCCATATTCACCCTGCATTTCACGTAAAATATCTGAAAGTTCAAATCTACAGGCCAGCTTATCAAGGAGTTTTTTATATTTAATATAAGGTTCATCACCCATTATTCTAAGTTTTTCCTTGTTCCAGAAATTTTCATTTATAAGTTTATAAGCATCGTATAGCATATTTTTCCACTCTTCCCTAGGGTTAACTGTCAGCTTCAGTCTATCTATATTTATGTCCTCATCCTTTTTGGTGCTTATTTCCCTTTTTATAAATTTATTCCCTGGTTTTCTAATCATAAGATATTTACCATTTCCAGAGGCACAGAAGCTAACAGTAGCATCTTCATACGTTTCGGCTTTATTGGTTTTAAAGCTGAACAACTGTAATTGCCCAGATTTTTCTCCATTGTTGAATAAATAACTTTTCATGGCACCTTCAACAGGCATATGAAGTAAAAGTACGCCACCATCAACGGGGTAAATATCAACATAATCCATGGTCTCCACAGGAAATACCTGGCTAAATCTAATTATATCATTAAGTAAATATTCATCTTCCACATTTTTGGCGAGATCTTCTGGAATGTCTGAAAAAATAGGTATACTGTTTCCTTTCAACGGTAATGCATATGGTTTTGTTATAGCAGGGTATCCTAAGTTAAAAACAAGCTGATCCATAACAGGATCAAGTGATCTCTTTGATAGGTAATACAAATAATTATCTTCCCTGCTAAAAACCGGCTTGAAGTCTACAGAACCTGATGTGGTACATCTGTATATTTTTTTATCCTCACTGTCATATATTTTTATATAGCTACTACCATTGTATCCGAAATAAGCCGATTCTGGGAAAGAATATGCTAGAAGTCTTGAATCGTTAGACCATGAATAATCATCAAGAGTATCAGATTGGCTTTCATCTATTTTCTCAATTTTGCCGTTATCCAGAATCAATATAAATAACTCAAATCTGTTGTTAGAAATTGCAATTTTTTTGCCATCTGGCGAGACTTTCATATTTACAACAATTCCATTATCAAAATTGAAGCTTTTTATGATTTCATTGTTTAAACCATATATTAAAATCAAATTCTCATTTTCAGAGTATCTGTAACTAATTAAATCATTTCTTGAAATTCTTGCTATCTGGTTTTTCAAAGGGCTTACAGTTAATATCGGGCCACCTTTTATACCGGTATAGAGAACCTGGCCGCGAGCTGTTAAAGCCATCATTTCACCGGAATAATTCAGATCATATCCTGTTAAATAGTCTATAGCTTTTAATACCCTATTCTCAGTATTGACCGAAGGTATATTTATTTCAATATTGAGCTCTGATACATTGCCATCACGTATTAAAAACAATGAACCGGCTTTCTGGAAAACTATGCTTTTACCATCAGAATTTGCATTTCTAACATAGTAATCTTCGAAATCAGTTATTTTTTCCAGTTTTCCTTCTGGCGAGCTGGAATAGATATTTCCTGACCCCTCGTGATCAGAAATAAAACATAATTTATCATTATATAGCATAGGCGAATTTACGTTGGATTCTAGATCAATTAAAATTTTGAAATTCCCTTTTTTTCCGGAAAGTATTTTTCCACGTGTGCCTCCTCTATAATGCTTCCAATGTGGCATATCTATCGTATTTCTCCCCAGAAATATATTGTCATCATTGTATATGATGTTCAGCGCAGGTCCCAAATTCAATGCATATAAATTACCGTTTTCCACCCTGTAAAGCATAGGAGTTCCGAAGGGATAATAAGCATCTGTAGATACAATTAATTTATTCTCATTGTCAAAACCGGCAATAGATGTGTACATTCTCCTGCTTACGCTTTTGCCGAAAACATATGTAACTCGTGTAAGTTTTCCGGTATCAAGTTCAATTGAGTATATGTCGGAATTATCAGCTGATTTTCCAGTCATTAACCTAAAGTACACGAATTTTTTATCTGGACTGATCCTTGGAAATGTGACTATACCAAGATTATTCGTTAGCCGTTCAGGTACTTTCGTCGTCAGATTATACGACCAAAGATCGTTATCATTTACAAAAACTATCATATCATCTTCGATATCAGGATACATTAGATATCTGTTCATTCTTATGTATTTTTAATACTTATATAAAATGATAAGGATAGCACAATTTATTGTAATTAAAATTTGGAAAGTATTTACATGGAATCACGATGTATGTTCAAACGCCCCACCACCAGACTTCTCCTCCGCGTCTGCAGCATCCTCTGCTGAATTTTCTCGTTCCTCGCTTAATAATATTTTTTTTCTATCTTTAAGATACTTCTTCTGTTGCCTCATTTCCTCCTGTTCTTTCCTTTTATATTTATCCATTAAATCACCTTATTAGCTGATATTAAATCTATTAGTGCTATTTAATATTGCTGTATAAACTACGTGGTCTTATATTATAGGAATTTACGATTTAACTACCTTCTTGTGCCTCACACCGGATACGATATAAGAAATGCTATAATTGTGTGCAATAACGTTCATACTCATTGTACATTCACATAAATTATCCTTGTACCCAAGGCATTCTGTGCTTTTAGGATTTCTTCAGGTATTGAAGATATTCTTTATTTGCAAAATTCCAAATTAGTGTATATAATGATTGATATTCATCGCTAGTCCACATTTCTGTCTTCCTGTTTACTATAGTACTTTTATTTGTCATCCTCTATTTACAAAGCATAATAATTTTAACAATAAAGAATAATGGAACTATCCCTCATTATACGTTCAGTGCGTATTTTTACAAATCAATCTACCAGAAAGAAAGCCACTGAATTTATGTTGTGGATGAATTTCTGGGTAAGATAATGTAAATATTTATATATTGAATACATATATGCACATAATGGGATTTGTAAATAGAGGATGACA
>JAKAAE010000150.1 GCA_021797225.1 Thermoplasmata archaeon
GAAAATCTAGCTGCTTTTTAACTGTCTGTTCTATTATATCTTCTATATTCGATATGTTTATATTGTCATATTCCATATTTTATTACCTCCTGTTGTTCAAAGAGGTATTTCTCCCTGTTATTTAATGATCAATTCATTGGTAACAGGGGGTTTATATTTACACATAATATTGTACACAACCACTAGATTTGCTAAATGCCACGTAAAATAAGAAGATAGAAAGAAATATGAGTTGATACCGTATGGAAAAGAAAGAACATTCTCGAGAAATAGATGTAAAAAAAATAAACGAAAATTCAATAGTGAAATCCATAGCTTTTTACGTTATTTCTCTCTTTCTTTCTCTCATAATAATAATGATTTCAGTTACCATAATGGTAACGATTGTTCTCCTTGGATATAGATTGCTTTCCTATGATTTTTACCTGATTTTGATTATTATGACAATCAATATCGTGATTCTGGTAATTTCCCTAAGGGACATTATACACATCTACCCAATGTTTATAGCGCACGATAGGGAAAAAATCATCCTGGTTCCAGGGCACGAATCCCAGAAAAACATGGAAAAACCTCCAGGGAAAGAGATACTTACAACGGAGTTTTTTTCTCAAACGGAACTTGATATTATTGATCTTCTCATGAAGCACAATAATGTAATGCTCCAGAGTGCGATTGTTGCTTCCTCAGAAATATCGAAAGCATCAGCTTCAAGAGCTATTGCTTCTCTGGAAAACAAAGGTGTTATATTAAAGCAAAGAAAAGGAGTAACAAATGAGATAATTCTCCCTGAAACCTATTTCAAATAGTTCCATGAAACATGTTTCAGGTAGGGCTTAAGAGCTATTACCTGATATATATATTATGGAAAAGAAAGTATGGAATATGGTTTGGATACTGGTGGCTCTTGTTGCTGTTATGGCAACTGTCTCTGTAGTAATGGCAGTGCTTTTTGGCGGTCATTATTATAATGGTTCTTACGGACCATTTAATATGCCAGGTAATGGATATGCGCCTTATGGATTAGCTATAATGATACCTATAATGGCTGTATTGGCTATAATAACCATTATATTTGTTATAATATTCGTGCGTTTCTTATTTGCTAATATTGGGGGCACTTACATGGAAAGGCATAGCATGTGGTCAAATAATGCCGAAAATATAGCAAAAGAAAGGTTAGCAAAAGGAGAAATCACAGAGGAGCAGTATCAGAAGATAATTGAAACTCTGAGAAAGTAATGGTGAATAGTATACATAGCTTTCACTGCAAATAAATAATATTTATCGTTGGTGGGAATATAGTTAATTTTTAGGAAATTCCCATAATCACAATTTTGATAAAAATTGTCAACTTAATTGAAGTATTTTATTATTTGTTTTATTTTTCAAATTATTAAGAATTGCAAAAACATGTGTGCCGTAAATGTCCAATCAGCAATATTAAACTAAAAATTTTTTGTATAATTTGTAAATTTTTGTAACATTAATTCTACAATTTACTTGTAATATTATAAAATCTTAAATATAAATAACTATTGAACTTATATGTTTGAAAATGAACAGCTGAAGCGTAACTCTCTGGGAGGATTTCGATTAGTGTGGCAGGCAATGGGGACACTTTCAGTGGCTGCAGATGCTGCATATTTATTAACCGGAGTAGTAGAATATGCACTGGGTGCAACCCCGCTGGCCCTCGTTCTAGGTGTTTTTGCTTATCTATTCATAATGAATACCGGCTATCAATTTTCAAAACACGTCAATTCTGCGGGATCGTACTATACATTTGCCGGGAAAGGTTTGGGTGGCATAGCAGGTACATTTCAGGCATGGAACATGGCATTTTACGGGTTAATCGGTTATGGTAGTTTCGGATTCCTTGGACTCGCGGCATTCATTACCCTGATAGATCCAACATACAGGGGAATAATTTTCTGGCTGCCCGTTGCGTTTTTTGCGGCTTTAATATCGTTTATATTTACACACAGGGGAATGAAAATTTCCACAGATTACCAGATAGCAGGTGGAATAATTGAAGTAGCCGTGCTCCTGATAGGTTCTGCATTGATTATCATTAATGCCGGGAAGCTGAACACACTGGCAGTATTTGGAACAAAATACATATCTGGAATATCCCAGCTGCTTTTTGCCATGATTTATTCCATGATACTTTACTTTGGTACAACTGTGTCGATAACTGCCATGGGAGAGGAAGCTGTATCGCCGCAGAAGACTATTAAAAAAGCACTCATAGGTACGGTAATACTTTCAGGTATTACACTGATAATTGTCTCGTATGCATTTACCATTGGCTGGGGACCTGCAGCCATGTCATCGTTTGCAGGAAGACATGATCCAGGGGTTATATTATTCAGCAGGTTGAATCCAGTAATATATATACTCCTGATTCTGGTTACTATAAACAGTTTTATGGGTTACAACATTTCAGTTAGCAATGCGGATTCTCGAATATTTTACAGTTTTGCCCGGGACGGTATATTATTCCTGCCAGCTAGCATAGCAAAGATTCACAAAAAATATAAAACTCCGTCGAATGCCGCACTTACAATATTTGTAATGTCATTTGTTATAGCTGTAATTTTCGGCATACTGTTCGGTCCTGTTCAGGGCGGCCTGATAATGCTTTTAATCAATGCGTATGCCGCATATACAGAACACATAGTTGCCTCTATATCATTGCCTTTTATGATGAAACGTATCGGGAAATTAAAGATCATGGAACACATAATTATACCGGTAATCGGGATATTGATTCTTGTTATTATAATGGTAGGTACAGTAATATCCCCAGAAAAATATCCAGAGAACGTAGCAGTGTATATAGGCATTGCATGGATTCCAATTGCAGGAATTATGACATTTATAGAATATAAATTGCATCCTGATAAGGTAAGGAAAGCGGCCAAAATGTCCATTGAGGAGGAATCACTCGAGCCGAAATAATTTATGTCGAATCAGGGATTTTAGTCATACTTTTTTTCATATTGGAGTTTGATGTAAATAGAAGAAACAGTATTACCGGAAACAGTGCAAGGAACATGTACCTGAACCCGATGAGGTCCTCTATTATACCACCGGCAGTTGGTGTTATAATCCCTATTGCCATCATAATGGAAAAGAAATAACTGTTTGCCATATTTCTGTAAGACATGTCAAAAGTCCTGCTTATTGATACTATTGATAATGGATAGGTTACACCATGGGGTATTCCAAGAAGAAGATAGGCTAATATATATACAATATCATTGACGCTGAAAAACAGTAATATAATTCCGGTAAGGGTAATAATAATTGCAGTGGCAAGGTAATGCCACAGATTCTCCGGTGCCTTCCATGAAATGAAAAGCCGTGATGAAAACGAAACAATAAAAAATCCTGTAAACAGCAGGGCCACATCTGATAAATTCAACTTGAGTACACTCTTTGCATATATACCGCCGAAGGTTATCAGCAGTGCAAAAATAACGTTGTATGCCAGAATTGCATAAACTGCTACCCGGAATCCCGGTTCCCTGAACACCTTGATTTTTTTCTTTTTAACCTCTGACCTGCTATCCGGAAATCTTAAGAAAGGCGAAAGTACAGATGCTACTATTCCGAATGGAACAAAGAAGAGAAATATGTATCTCAATGGCTCGAATTTAAGTATATATGATTCAAAGGCCGGTCCAGCAATCAGGCTCACACTGAGTGCCAAGGTATATATGCCAAGAATCTTTTCCCTCGCCTTCTTATTCTCTATCATACCAGCAGATGTGATTATGTTGGGCATAATGGCTCCGAAGGCAAGTCCAGCAACGGCTATGAAGAACCATACCGTTACAAAATTTGAAAACTGCATGAAAGCAAGAACAACAGTAAAAGCAATATTTGCTCCAATAAAAAGAAAGCGTCTTGGTACTGTGTCCAACCTTGAATTGATGAGGCCAGTAGTTATGAATGTAGCCAGAGCCATCAGTGATTCGGTAAGTCCCACCTGTACCTGATCGAAATGAAGATCATATTTGGAAAACAGTGAAATAGTTGTCATCAT
>JAKAAE010000151.1 GCA_021797225.1 Thermoplasmata archaeon
TGCCATGAGGTTCGCCACCTTTTCCATGGGGGTATCCGATGGCACTGATGTCAGTGGAGTTGTCATTATTTCCTTTAAATTCACATCTTCGGGCCTTTTGTTTTTGGATATGATCTTATTGATGAAATCCCATTCTGTAACTATGCCCTCCGGGACTTTATTTGTTCCTATTATAAGGAATCCCTGCTGTCTTTCAGCCATTATATTGGAACCGGCCAGTGCATTCATGTTTCCATCCACAACCTGGCAGTCCTTTCTCATGATATCCTCAGCATAAAGCACCATAATCAATGATTATATGTTGATATTTAAAATACATGTTAGGGAAATATAAAGAGAACAAGATTCTTCACTAAAAATTCAATGTCCCTCAAATCAAAGGTATTTAATTCAGAATTGTTATTTCTCTATCAGGTTAGACCACTAGCATGAAAATAAAAGTCAGATGCTAAACATTTTAATTCACGTGTTATATATGTTGAGCGTGATAAATAGCATAAAACTTCGTTCCCCCTATACAAGGAATCTTGAAAAGTATTTAAACAGACGATTTGGATCTACCGACTCGTATATGAACAATATAAAACTAGAAGAATATGTCAAGCTTGCAAAATTACAGAGCCAGGATGCCTTTGCTCGCATAAGAAACAATGAAATAAGCGTTATTGTAGCCGTCAAAATATCAACTTTAGGAACCATAATTAAATTTAACCATATTCCTTGTAATGCATACTGCAAGCAGATTGAAAATGAAAAATGTTTGGAGGTAGAATATTTTAACAGAAATTCCGAAGGGCCACCGGAGGCTAGAGGAGATGGTATAAGAATGATTCAAATGTTGAAAAATCAGTGTAGAAAAATAGATGTTAATATGATTGCTCTAGAAGCTGATGGATCAGACCCCGTGAAATTGGTAAACAATTATTATATGAAACCGGAATTAGGGTTTATTCAATGTTCCGATAAGTATACTTCAAATGATTGGCCAGGAGAGCTTATTTTTATGGTGTATGATCTTCGAGAACATTGATATAATTTAAAAATATAAGTTACAACTTATTTCGATTCAGATTTTATTTTCTACTTCTTGAATCGGATTAGTTTCTGTCTTGGAAAGGATATGATGGAGGGCAGGGCTAACTGCATTTGGATATATATTTTGCTCAAGCTCTGAGTATTTTTTTGCCTTTTCAACAAATTTGCGAAAATCGGAAGAATCTCTCAAAGCATTTTCTATAGTCCGTGATATACTTATGTCTTTCTCTTCTGAAGCTATCATTATTGCATTATGGAGTTCTGGAGTTATAGATATTGTTATTCTGTCGTTCATTTCTTTCACAGTATGATTATAGTAATACTCATATTTAATCTTTTTTACTGACTTTTCTCGTATTAGATTCAAGATGATTATTTTTATCGTAGATTTTTATATTAATAAAGCGGTTTTCCCAATTTTCCCTGAAAAACTGGAAAAATAAATCGAACATTTAAAATATAATTCCTTAATTATGCCCCGTGGACAATTGAAACTGGCAATTATCGGTTCAATGAATCTGGAATTCGCAGGTGGCGGTGAAGAAAATGCAAAGGATATAGCAGAACTCTTCACACACCAGGGATACGAAGTCACATTATTCGGGGCCGGAATTCCGAGGGGATATGATGGAAAGATAAAAAAATACGATTTTAACTATGTTCCCAGTGCGTTCTCATTTGATGTTATGGCTTCCAATACAGTGCTCAAAGTTTCACACATACTGTCCATGGGCCTCATCGGCATATACACATATAAACAGATATATGAGAAGATAAGAGGATTCGATGTTTATTACTTCATATCACCGACCATCATGTTCAGAACCGTTGGTTATAGATTGATCAAAGACGGGAAAACAGTTATACTGGGAAACCACGGTACCTTCTTTGAGGTTCTCGATACACTGGGAGCACTTTCCAAGGCTTATTCAAGAATACTTACCAAGCTCATTTTCAATAAATTTCTTAAAACGGGCATAAAATTTTTTATCCATACCCAGAATAAATTCCAGTCACAGTATTACAGGAAAATAAAATGCAGTTCAGATTACATAAGGGAAATACCCTATAACAATGTACAGTTCAAAAACTACGGATGCTTTGACAACGATGAATTTTCAGTTGTTTATCTTGGACGGCTCATGGAAAGCAAGGGTGTAGACATGCTACTCGCACTGGAAAAAATATCAGACTTAAACCTGCATATCATCGGAAAAGGGCCCTATCTGGATAAATTAATCAAAATGAAAAATGAAAATACAGTTATACATGGATACGTATCAAACGAGGAAAAGGTACGGCTTCTGGCGGGCAGCGATGTCATGATTGTTCCATCAATAAATGAGTCTCTTTCCATATCTGCTATTGAGGGACTTGCTTCCGGACTCTACCTTATAGTTTCTTCAACCTCAATGGGACCCCGTTACATAGTCAGGCAGGACAATATCTTCGGTGTGGCTGTCCCGAGAAATCCTAAAATGTTTCTCAAAGAAATAGAAAGGGTAAAGGCAATCAAAGAAAGAAACAAAACTGATTATTACAGGGAGAAAATGCTGAGAAGGGAGATAGCAGGAAAAATGTTCGATGCAAATATCGTTGATAACCAGCTCATAGAACTCTTCAATGATGCAGTTTCAAAATTAAAAAACAGTAATTAATAACCCGCCGTACCCTTGATAATCCTGTGAGGCTTGTATTTTTCCTCAATTGCTGCTATATCATCCCTGCCGAGCTTTATTTTCAGTGCTTCAATGTCATCATCGAGATATTCAGGCTTTGTTGCACCTATTACAGGGATGAAACCCTTATTTAATATATAGGCCAGTGCCAGCTGGGATACAGATATCCCCTTGCTTCTGGCAACTTCCTCCATGGATTCCAGTACATCATAATCCTCATTGCTGAAATATCTGGACTTCATTACCGGATAGGTTCTGGTTCTTGTTGTTTCGGTGTTTTCACCACGCCTGTATTTCCCTGATAGGAAACCTGCAGCAAGCGGGGAGAAGGGAGAATATGCAATCCGATGTTTATTGCAGAAGTTGATGGCATCCCGTTCATCCTCACGGTATACCGCATTGTAATGGTTCTGAACTATTACAGGCCTTATGTTCTCCTGCATGTCCATAACGGTATAAAATTCTGCAAGCTGATATCCGGCAAAATTGCTGAGCCCCGTGTATCCAACCTTTCCGGATGAAACAAACTCTGACAGTGTCTTTGCTGTATCAGAAAAGTCAACAGTATCGAATATGGTATGAAGGAAATATATATCAACATAATCGGTCCTGAGATTTTTTATGCTATTCCTCAGTTCATTTTCCAGTACTGTCCTGCTGAAGCCCTGTACAAAGTCATTGATCTTTCCACCACCCTTGGTGCTGATTACCAGTTCACTTCTGTAGCCTGATACTGCTTCTCCGACTATTTTTTCTGATTCGCCGGAAGAGTATATATTTGCAGTGTCAATAAAATTTATGCCATAGTCTATAGCCTTTTTTATAATTTTAATGGATGTTTGCCGGTCGGCCATCCATGCAGCACTTCCAAAAGACATTCCACCGAGGCAGAGTTTAGATACTTTCAAATCAGTATATCCAAGATTTGTATATTCCATATATGTATAAATGAATTTCATATATAAAGTTTGAATGAAAACATTATAATTGCACTCTGGCATTTCCATACATGATTTGCGAAGACCTCGGTTATATGATACTTTACAGCAGAACAGGAAAATCCACCATCCTGACACATGAAGAAACCGTTGATATGTGCCGCAAAGCCCAGGATGCGGGTCTTGAACTCCCTAAGTATATAATGAGGGAATTCATGCATGACCTGAAACTGATAAAATTCAGATATGAAAATGAATAATTTTATTGATGGAATTAATAATTATATATACGCCGAAAGATTACTCCTGAATGTCAGTTTTTTTCCGGAATATAACATTATCTCTGTAAAATTCCTCTATCTCTTCATCTGAATA
>JAKAAE010000152.1 GCA_021797225.1 Thermoplasmata archaeon
CCAGCTGCAGTACTGCCACTCCTGCCTTTTTCAATTCCCCGTTGAAGCCTACGATCTTCCCGAGCAATGTGGAAAGATTTGGATTGTGGCCTACTATAATAGTATTATCTTTCAATGTTTTGATAAACGCAATCGTGGATGCTATATCTGCATCAGGCTTCAGGCTGTCGTTCATGTCTATTTTTAGGTCAAGTCCAAGTTCATCAACCAGTACTTCGGCTGATTCTCTGGACCTGATCAGTGGGCTTGAAACAATATTCTCTATGTTATAATTCATTTTATCGATGAAATTTGCTGCTCTTTTCAGTTGTTTTTTGCCTTTTTTAGTAATCCTTCTGCTATCGTCCGGAACTCCGGTTTCCTGCTCAGCATCGCCATGCCGCACAACAATTAATCTTATAATATCATCGTTTTCGTCCATAATATACTATGATACATTAATATATAATAATATCTATATAAAATATATATATTCGAATATTTTCAAAATATTAATAATGGTTAACTGTCTCGAACCTGTTTCAGTCTAAAAATATGTGATTGACACATACTGATGCCATTTTATTGAGTCTGCAATAAGTTATTATATCATTCCAGTATAACAATATTGTTATGATGGTGTGATAATGAAAGAACTATCACTGTACAAAATCCGGGACATGGCCCTGGATTCAGGCATAGCTGTATTTGATGCGCAGCAGCTTTCCCAACTCATAGATAAAAATAAAAATATCGCCCTGGTTTATATGAACAGGCTGGTTAATAATGGACTGGCAACAAGGATCGTGAATGGAAAAATATCCTTTATAAAAGATGATTTTTTAATAGCATCACAGTTAATTTCTCCTTCGTATATATCAATGAATTCTGCATTATTATACCACAATATAATAGATCAGGTTCCAGAATATATAGAATGCATCAATACAAGAAATTCAATTAATTTTCCTGACCTGGGAATAACCTATCATAAAATAAAGCCTGAATTATTTTTCGGATACAGGAGGTATGAGAAAGCGGGTAGCTATATATTTGTAGCCAACCCGGACAAAGCGTTCTTCGATGGATTGTACTTTAAAATATTCTCTAAACAGGATATAATGGATTTTAGAAAGGATATAGATTTTACTGAATTAATGGCACGATTAAAGGATATCAAGATTCGTGGAATAAAAAAAATCATGGAGATGTTAAAATGATTACCAAGGATGAAATAATAGCACTGGCAAAGCTGCACAATATAAGGCCATGGCAGGAAGAAAAGCGGTATATGCAGGCTGTGATACTGAATTCGTTGTCCGGTTCTCCACTGATATTCAAGGGTGGAACTTATCTATGGTTATTCCACGGGTTGAGGAGATTTTCAGAGGATCTGGATTTTACTGTTAATGGCAATTTAAAGCCAGATCTGCCTGAGACCACAAGCCGTGATTTATGGTTACTGGGCATAACCAATGAATTGAAAATTATAAAAAATAATGATATTACATTATCTTTCAGGATATTCTCCAATGGGCCTCTGCATACAGGAACGCTTGACCGTACACCTGTATACGTTGAAATCAGCAGGAGAGAAAATATAATAGATAAACCATTTGCCCTTAGATTCGATTTCCCTGAATACAATCTTCCTGTAAGGGTCTTATCCGGCATGTCACTGGATGAAGTTGGGGCCGAAAAGGTCAGGGCAATATATACAAGGAAGAAACCCCGGGATATCTATGATCTCTTCTTTTTAATTACATCGAAAGGGATAAAATTCAATCAAGAACTGATAAATAAAAAACTTCAATATAACAATATATCCTTTGATAGAGAAGCATTTATAGGAGAAATTACTGAACAGGAAGAATATTTCAGCAAAACACTGAAGAATATTGTAATGGATCTACTACCAGACATCGATTATATTGCCGGAGTAATAAAATCATGGATCGATAAATAAGAATATTTGCAATTGTTGAAGTGCATAGACAGTTGATTCTGTAACCGTTATCCATATCAATAATTACACTTGTCTGAAATGGATTTTATTTATCATTTTAAGTTAAAGAGTATCAAAAACTATAATTTATTAACATTTATTTTATTATAAGAAAATGCCTGAAAACTTAATAGAGATTATATTAACCCTTAACTCCGCATTTTTTGTGTAATAGGAACTCCATATTCTCCAATTTTATCCTCCCCCAATTCCTTATTCTATGGCATTCTAACTTGATTGCAAAAGATATTTATACATATTACGTATACTATGTAATATGAGTGATATGCCTGACTGGGTAAGGAAATACAAGACAAAGGGTGTTGAGATAAGGGTTTCAGGGAACAATTACTATGCCTATGAGATGAGCAGCAGATGGAATAAGGAGAAGAAGAGGGCGGACAAGGTAACAGGGAAGTACTTAGGTGTTGTAACACATGATGGAATAGTTAAAACAAGGTCAATGGGATTAGTAAGATCTGACTATGAGTACGGGAATATAGCACTATTATATGGAATAGCAGAGAAAACAATTATACCTATTTTAAAGGAAATATATCCAACCATGTGGGAGCGGATAATATCATATGTAATATTAAGGAATATACAGCCACTGCCCATGAAGTCCGTACACTACCTGTATGAGAAGACATATATTTCAAGAATAATGGATGAATCAATGTCACCTGATTCACTGTCAAGGATGCTCTCATCGCTTCCAGAGGAACAGAGTGTAAGGGTAATGAGGGGATTGACGGAAAAGGGGGAATATGTATTAATGGATTCAACAGCCATATTCTCCAGATCAGAAAATATGTCATTCCTGGAGAATGGTTATAACTCAAGGGATATGCATCTCCCGCAGATCAATATTATGATGCTGTTCTCATCCACCAGAACCATTCCGACATTTGTAAGGATTATTCCCGGTTCTGTGAGGGATGTTTCAGCAATGTCAGAGACCATTGACATGGCAGGAATAGATAAATGCGTAATTGTTGCAGACAAGGGATTCTTCTCAGCTGACAATATCAATAGATTGAGGAAGAAGCATCTAAGCTACATAATACCATTGAGGAGGAACTCATCGCTGATACCTGAACCTGAACATTTCACTAATGTATTCCTCTATGACGGCAAACCGGTGAAGTACTGGAAGAAGGAAAATGATGTTTATACATTTGAGGACCCTGTACTGAAGAGTCAAGAGGAAAAGGACTTCCTCTTAAGGATTGAAAAGAACAAAAAGAGCAGGAAGCAGTATGATGAGAATGAAATAAACTTCGGGAAGTTATATTTATTATCAGACCTCAATGATGAACCTGAGAGAATATATAAATTATACAAGCAGCGTGAATATGTTGAATACGCATTCAATGTGTACAAGAATGATTTAGAGGTGGACAGATCATACCTGAGGGATGACCATATGATGTTTACATACATGTTTTTGAATCTCCTGTCACTTTACCTGCACTTCCAGGTATTGAATATGATCAACGGAAAGTACAGTGTAAGGGATATTCTGCTTATACTCTCAAGGATTAAAATATACAGGATGGAGAATGGTGAAATCATGGGCGAGATACCAAAGAAGGCAAAGGAGATTATTTCTGATATGAAAATAGATATGGACATATTACGTAAAAAGGACTGAGTTAAGGATATAATATTGAAATATGGTTATATGCATAATAGTTAATTTTCAATAGATTAGAATGAACTGGAAAATCATATCAGCAATATTTATTGCACTTACAATAATCTTCGCAGGTGCATTTATAGGAGTATACTATGTGGATAGCTCAGCAATTGCAAAGGAAAAGAAACAGTCAGAGGTAAATGACGCAAACGAACTTGCTACAGAACACTGGAACCAGATAGCAATAGAGAACCAGTCCCTGATTATGCAGCAGTATGCCTCAAATGCAACCTTAAACTGGGTAGGTGGGCCTCTTAATGGAGTATATCATGGAACTTCTGCGATAAATACTACATGGGGGAAGTTCTT
>JAKAAE010000153.1 GCA_021797225.1 Thermoplasmata archaeon
GAATATCACAGTGCTTTGGTTCGAACTGGAGTATAATAAAATACTTTTAGTGAAGGTTGGAAATAGCACTAAATATGGATATTCACCCCAATAGAAAAAGAATATTGTTATAAATACAGCTATGATTCTTTTTCTATATTTTTTATTTTTGAATACAGCAAATGGATTGCCCTTATCATACACAAATTGAACCGGCACAGGTTCAGGTAATTTATCGACATGGGCACGTTTCATCGCGATGTTTTCCATTTCTGATATTATACTCTCCAATTTTTCAAATTTCCCCTTTAAAGCTAAAAATCTTACAGTTTCATGTGCATCCGCTCTTATAACCAATACTATTGCAGCCAGTGTACCTCCAATAATGAAAATTATTCTCCATCCAATTACGGGGATTAATAACACGATCTCTGATGCTAAAAATGGTCCAAGGCCAAGTCCAGCCCATCCGGCAATATATACGGTATTAACATAATGACCACGCCCTTTTGCTGGAACCATTTCAACTAAATAAACTATTACTAAAATTAAATCCCCACCGATTCCCATACCTGTAATAAATCTAAAGATAACCAACATAGGATAATTGACTGCGAAAGCATTTCCTAAACTGCCTAAAGCCGTCAAGAAAGCGGTGATCATTAACCCTGGTTTTCTACCTATGTTATCAGCCAAATATGATAACCCAATTGCTCCAGGGATATATCCAAGCAGCCCCATAGAGGCAACAAATGAAGCCTGTCCTGCTGTTAAAAACACACCTTTAAAGGATATATAGGGTAAAGCCAGCCCAACGTCGATCACATCATATAGCGCAATAAAATACCCAAAGGCCAGAGCCATTATAATTGGAAATTTTAAACCAGTCTTCGGTAATCTATCGAGCCTTGCCATATACATAGCCTTCTGATCATCTGTGATATTCTCATTTGTCATGATACACAACTCCTATGATCATCGAGCAATATAATTCTTGGTTACTCATAATAATGTAACTATCACTAATATATTAACCTATCTATCTCAACAATATTATGTTTCTATAAAGTAACAAAAAGGTAATAAATGAATGAATTCACAATCAAAAAGTTAATTAAGGGTTAATGATCTGCCTCCCAGAAACTTTCATTTGTTCTAAATTATGTATAGCTTCATTAACGCTATTCAGATTGCCAACAATACTTATAGAAGGCTTAATATGTTTGTTTTCGGCTAATTCTATAACATTAACAAAGTCTTTCTGGTTTCCGGTATAAATTCCCCTAAATTCTATGCCCTTACGGACTATATTTACGGCGTTATAATTAAGCATTGAACCAAATTGGCCGACCATAATATATTTTCCTAATTTTGATAATAAGTCACTATAGGTCTTTAATGTTATTTCCGAATTGTTTAAATCTATTATAGCATCAGCCCCCTTTCCATTTGTTAAACTGAAAATCTCTTTTTTCGGATCTTCCGTTAAGGCATTAATTACATTATTTGCGCCCGCATCCTTGCTGGCTTTAATAGCATTGTCTCGCACATCCACACCTATTATGTTGGTAATACCCATATTTTTTGCTAATTTAATAGCCAGCGTCCCCAATCCTCCACCAGAGCCTATTATAACTAGGGTTTGCCCCGGTTCCAACGTCGATACCCGTATTGCTCTGTATGTTGTCACGCCCGCACATGTCAAAGGTGCAGCCTCTTCAAATGATAGTGTTTTTATTACCTTGGCATATCTAAAATCTGGGACCAGCACATATTCCGCATAACCACCATCTCTATTTATACCCAATCTTTGGGGTCTGTCACACATTTGTTCTTCTCCAATAGAGCAATAATAACACAATCCTTCACCCTCCCAAGGATTGACAGCAACTTTACTTCCAATGTCTAACCCAGCAACAGTTTCTCCAATACTATCTACAATTCCTGCAATTTCATGTCCCATTGTTAATGGTAGTTTTGGTAACGAATATCCCAAATCTGATAAGGAATAATTCCCCCAACCTCCGTGTTTATAGTGTACATCACTATGGCAAACACCTGCTGCTTTAACTTTTATCAATACCTCTCGCCCCTTCGGTTTGGGAATATCAAGTTCATTTATTACAAGATCCTCGCCCAAACGATTTAATCTTACAGCTTTCATAAAAAAACAATATCTAATTATTATTAAATTTTTTGATCCCAACAATAATACCAATTCTCCACAACTAGGTTATTATTATAATATGGATATGCGTTTAGTTTATCACAGTGGCCTGAAAAATTCACTCCCTTATAAGTAGAAATAAAGCGAAGACAACTAAAAATCTCAATCAAATTATATAAATAGGATGGATAAGTCCTATAAATTCAGGATGTATTCAACCTGCATTATTGTTTAATACTATATTACATAGCAAATTCTACCATATTCATCTGCAGAACCAATATATTATAAAAAATTAAATAGTCCTGAATTATATTTATGCAATGAAAGATGATTTTTCCTATATTCCGGCAAAAGATTCGGTTGGAAGAACAAATCTCTATAGTTTAATGAGGAAACATGGGTTTGAAACAATTCAAAACCTTTATGATTGGGCTGATGCCAACCGCGAAGAGTTTTGGGATGCCATGGTAAAAGAATTGAATATCATATTCTTTAGACATTATAACAGGATTTATGACGATTCCTTAGGAAAAGAATGGACAAAGTGGTTTACTGGGGGAACCGTAAACATAGTGTACAATGCCGTTGAAAAGTGGAAAGACACTGAAGGATATGCAATCAAATTTGAGGATGAGAAAGGAAGAAAACGTTACCTTACCTATAATGAACTTGACAGGCTCACAGGAAAACTTTCAGGGAGCCTTCTTGTTATTGGGGTGAAAAAAGGAGATAGAATAGGTATATACATGCCACTGAATTTGGAATGCGTGATCGCATTATATGCTATAATGAGAATTGGCGCTATTGCCGTACCGATATTCTCTGGTTATGGCACTGATGCCCTCCAGACAAGAATCGATGATGCAGGAATTGTTTATCTTTTTACCTCAGCACGATACTTTAGAAAGGGTAAAGAGATAAAAATGGCTGAAACTGCGAGAGCTGTTCAAAATGTACATTTAATAATATCAGGAGAGATTGAACTTATGGACAGAGAATTATCTTTTACTGCTCTTGTGGAAAATGGGGAATATATCGAAACGGCTCACACTGAAAGCGAAGACCCCGCAATAATGCTTTACACTTCTGGAACCTCAGGGAAACCCAAAGGAACCGTTCATGTGCATGGAGGAACACTAGTAAATGTAGCAAAAGAGGTTAAATACTATATGGATGTCAGACGAAGCGACACGCTTTTCTGGATAACGGACCTCGGATGGATGATGGGCCCATGGGCAATAATAGGGGCAAACTGTCTCGGTGCATCTGTATTCCTATATGACGGTGCCATAGATTACCCCACCTATGACAGACTATGGAATCTTGTAGATGGCAATAGAATAACCCTTGTTGGCGTGTCACCAACATTGATCCGCAATTACAAATTTAATGGGGTTTCAAAGGAACTAAAAGGTGTTCGTTTATTCGGCTCCACCGGTGAACCATGGGATGAAGAGAGCTGGAAGTATCTTTTTAATGTACTTGGATCGGGCAAGGTTCCTATTGTCAATGTTTCAGGTGGAACCGATATAATAGGATGCTTCCTTGCATCCACCCCAGCAATTCCTCTTAAACCAAGATGCCTCTATAGGGGGCTTGGCATGAATGTATCCGTGTTTGATGATAGCGGTAAAGAAATACATAACGAAATAGGTTATCTTGTTGCAAGGGAACATACACCTTCAATGACAAGAGGGATATGGAACCTGCCGGAAAGATACAAGGAAAATTACTGGGCAAAGTATGGAAATGCATGGAACCAGGGCGACTGGGCAGAAATGGATGAGAATGGATATTTTTACCTTTACGGCAGAGCGGATGAGGTTATAAAAAC
>JAKAAE010000154.1 GCA_021797225.1 Thermoplasmata archaeon
GTTTCTCACAGCTCCCTCCAGCACCTCCAGCCCTCTTTCAACATCTTCAAAATCGGTCCATTCCATTGGTGTATGGCTTAGTCCCTTTATACTGGGAACAAAGATCATTCCGGCTTTTGATATCCTAGAAATGGGAATTGTATCGTGGCCTGCACCACTGGGCATCTCCATGTAACTGAACCCAAGTGATTTCACTGATGACCTTATTGCATCCATGACCTCTGAAGACATGATTGATGGTTCTACTTCGGCAACAATAGTATAACTAATATCTATATTGTTCCTCGTGGTTTTCAGTTCAGAGATAACATTCTTTTTCATGTATTCAAGGCTATTGCCATGCTCGCTTCTGAGGTCTATCTTCATGGCAACGTGCCCGGGTATTACATTAAATCTGCCAGGATCAACGGAAAGCTCACCGACAGTGCCCACACTGTGGTTTTTGTATTTAACAGATGCTTCCCTGGCAGTTCTGTCAACCAATGCAATAATTTCTGCAGCCCTCACAAGAGCGTCGCTTCTCATCTCCATCGGCGTTGTGCCGGAATGCCCCTGGATTCCATGAAGTTCAACTGACAGCACACACTGTCCTGTTATAGAGGTAACAATGCCTATCTGCTTTCTCTTTTCTTCAAGCACAGGTCCCTGCTCTATATGGTACTCAAGATAATATTCTGGTTTCCTAGGAAATTCAGAATCACCTAGGTACCCTATCCTTTGCATTGCCGATTTGAAATCTATTCCATCCCTGTTTTTTATTGCCCATAGTTTTTCCTTGGGGATATTTCCGGTGAAACCATTGCTGCCCAGCATAGGCTGGTGAAATGCAGATCCTTCCTCCCCGGTAAAGGCCGCAACAACCAGTGTTTTCTTATTTTTGTACCCAGATTCCCTTAACCTCAATAGGACTTCCAGTGAACTGAATACTCCCATGGCCCCATCGAACATTCCTCCGTGGACTACAGAATCCAGATGTGATCCCATCATAATAATTCCCTGATCTGTACCTTCCTGTGTCACAAATATATTGCCAAAAACATCCACGAAGGGTTCCAATCCATTTTTTCTGCAGAGTTCAGTGAAATAATCCCTAGTCTTTCTGTCACGGTCTGTCCCAGTAGGTCTTGTAACTCCGTCATCCGCTGTCAGGTCTATATACCGGGATATTTTTTTGCTGTTTTCCCGGCCTATGGAACCCTGTTCTATGAGAATCTCCCTGATTCTATCTCCTTTTTCCATTCATGTCACCTCCCTGCCAAGAAATTTTCCCCTCCTTCCATTGCCTATGAAGGCATCATCCTGGGCAACTATCTCCCCCCCTGCCACTGTAAGGACAGGCCATCCATGTGCTTTCATATGGCTGTATACGGCTATATCAGTGCCCATATGGAGGTCCTCAGCCCTTAATCCATGTTCCATATTCTGGTCTATCACAGTTATGTCGGCATCACTGCCTATGGAAATGGTTCCCTTTCTGGGGTAAAGATTGAATATTTTAGCAGGTGATGTGCTTATTATATCAACGAACCTATCCAGTGTGATTCTCCCTTTCTGGACACCTTCAGAAAAGAGGAGTGGAAGCCTGGTCTCTATGCCAGGTATTCCATTTGGCACCTTATTGAAGGGCAGGTCTTTCTTCTGAGCTGAGAGGAAAGGAACATGGTCAGATCCAACTGCCTGTATTTTTCCGGAAGATATGGCCTTCCACATCAATTCATTATCCTCTTTTTTTCTCAGGGGTGGACTGCATATGTATTCATTTCCATTTTTCCCATTTAGGAAACTGTCATCTAGTATGAGGTACTGTGGGCATGTCTCGCCATATATGTCAATTCCATGCTTTCTGGCGATATCGATAATTTCCGGGGAATTCCGGGTGGAGAGATGTACACAGTATACCTTTGCACCAGAATAACCTGCCATTACTGCAGCGTCCGCAACAGCAACATCCTCACTAACTGGAGGTTTGCTCATTGCATGATATTTTGCATCTGTTTTCCCTTCTTCCAGCATTGCTTCCATATTTCCCTCTAGGAAATCGTTGTTTTCCGCGTGAATCTGCACTATTATGCCATATTTTTTTGCAGTATTCATCCCCTGAAGAATTTGATAATTATTGGCATATCTACCAAGGTTCTTATAGGTTGTGAATATTTTTACTGCCATTACGCCCAGTTTTGATAATTCAGAGAAAATGGTTTCCAGCCTCTCAGGGGAGCTGAAATCATCTGTTACCATCATGGGTTTTATTGTAAAATCCAGTGGGCTGTTATCTGAAAACCTTTTTATCTTTGATGCGGCTGCAGCAACAGTATCCTCATTTTTATTGGCCTGTGAAAAGTCAAGCACACTTGTGGTGCCCCCTATGGCTGCTGATTCTGTTCCATTTTTAATGGTTCCGGCTTTGGAATACCCATCTATATGCGTGTGTGGGTCCACACCACCGGGTATTACCAATTTACCGGATAGATTAATTTTTTTACCGTTACCAGAAAATTCTGATATGATTCCAATAGCGGCTATTTTCCCATTCTTTATTCCTATGGAGGTTCTCCTCAGCTCTCCGTTGAGAAAAACGTTTCCATCCTCCAGCACAAGGTCAAAGCTCATATAATTGCATAAAGTTATAGTACTTAAAAATTTCTCTCAATTATTAACTATCTTACCAGTTTCCAATATTAAAACATTTCCCTTCGATTAAGTATGTTGCATAATAATTATCCTCATTTACAAGCCTACTTAAATCTATTAAATTCATTCCTCTGAAAAACCTATACTTAACAATCTTTTATGCCTCCATTGTATTTTAAATTTTCTGAATCACCTAGTGTATTGTTATTGCCTTTTAATGATGTATATTCCATAGCCCTTCTTTTCCTTATTGCAAGGCTTTCCAATTTATCATAATAAGCATAATCAATATTTTTTAGATCGGTTTTATCTCTCTCATAGTCAATGTAACCTGTATTATTTCTAAGCATGGTAAATATTGTTTCTGCTAACATTCTTGCTATGGCTATTATAGACCTCTTCTTTCCCAATCTTCTTACAATGTTCATATACTTGGATCTGAAATTCTTTGTATACTTTATTAATGAATGCACCGTTTCAACCAAAAAGAATCTTAATAATGATGGACCACTATTAAACATCAATGAAGATGAATTTGTTTTAGCATTGTTTGGAAAACCACGGAAAAGGAAAGAATTTACAAATTTCGGTATAAATGGAATAATAAGCTCCAAAACAAAAAGAATAGAATTATTTTTATTACAATTAATTTTTATTATGGCTTTGTAGTAATATAATAAATATGTATTAATTCTGATATAATTCCTGATGTATATATTAATGATTTTTTTGCTTCATCATCACTTACCCATAATTTAATTGGATTCATAATTTTATTATTTTTAATTGCATTATCCCAGGATTTCATAAATCTTTTACTGTAATGTGCTACAAAGTCACCGTTTTCTTTAACAAAGTTTATTTTGTCAACCATATTTACCAATATATTATTTTTAATTAAATACTTAATCAGTTCTTTTAATCTCATATTATTATAATTGAGGTCATGACTAACACTATGCATAAACACACTATTATCAATTGGCAATTTTTGGTATCTTGGATTAATATAACTTATATACGCATGCATGGCAGATTCCATGAATGCTCTGCACAGCAATGCAACTGAGGCATTTAAGCCCATACTATACATTAATAATGCTTCTCTAAATATGCTTAAAGAAGAATCATCAAATACCATAATGGTTTCTTTATATCCTTCAGTTTTTATTATTTTTTCCCAGCAGCTATCCGCAGTTATATGACGGTCATAGTGTTTCTGGCATAATTCTATTTGTGGGAATCCGTTTATATATTTCACATTAATGGTAGTTACAGATTCTTTGGTGCAATAAGGCCATGAGCATTTGCCTGTCATAAGCAAATAGCTGCTGGGAAAAAATAAT
>JAKAAE010000155.1 GCA_021797225.1 Thermoplasmata archaeon
AACAGGGCAAACAGGGATATTATTAATCAGCTTTCAAAATATTTCAAAGTTGATTATCAGAGAATAGAAATTGTCAGGGGTTCAAAGTCCAGGAAAAAAGTTATAAAAATAAATGATTAAGTTAATTCTATTGATAATTTTATAAATCTAATACCTATTTATGCATCATTACGCTCTCCTTATGTCCAGAGTTCACAATAGATAATATGCCTTTAAGTAGGGTTTTATATGTAAAACGGGTATACACATATATGTTCAGCGATAACCTGTTAAATGGAAAAAATATTCTTATAACCGGTGGCGGCACCGGACTTGGAAAGCAGATGGCAGAAACTTTTCTGAAACTTGGAGCCACGGTATCCATAGTGAGCAGACATGAGGAACACCTGATAGGGGCAAAAAATCACTTCAGTAAAATGGGGTATCATATTGAGGCGGAAAAATGCGATGTGAGAAATCCTGAAGAATTAAAAAGTGCCATTGATGCTATAGAGAAAAAAACCGGAAGTATAAACGTACTTGTAAACAATGCCGCAGGGAATTTTATCAGTAAAACAGAGGACCTAAGCCCCAAGGCATTTGATACTGTAATAGGGATAGTTCTCAATGGCAGTTCGTATGCCTCACTGGAAATGGGAAAGCGCTGGATTAAAAATTCCATAAAGGGCACCATACTCAGCATAGTTGCAACCTATGCGTGGACGGGATCTGGCTATGTTGTCCCCTCAGCCATAGCAAAGGCAGGTGTTCTTGCATTAACAAGGTCACTTGCCGCAGAATGGGGTCATTATGGAATAAGGACTGTTGCAATTGCACCTGGTGCGTTCAGGACAGAGGGTGCCTGGTCCAGACTCTTACCAGGAGAAGAGTATGAAAAGGAAATTATAGATGGAAATCCGGAAAGAAGGCTTGGTACCAAGGAAGAAGTGGCAAACATAGGGGCATTCCTCATATCTGATCTGGCATCTTATATAAATGGAGATGTTATTACAGCAGATGGCGGGCAGTCATTATACGGGGCCAGTTTTTTTAATATGATGGAAAAACTCCCAGATGATCTGTGGAAGATGATGCGTCAGAGATGATTTATTTCCTTTTTATATAAGTTAATTTATATTCTGGAAATAACAAATATTTTTATAGAACTATTCTTATATAGCAGGATGGCGTCTAATGCAAGAATAAGGTATCTCATAACAACACTCGGTTCTGTTATTACCATGATTTCAGGGATTTTGGTGTTGCTTCTTTTATTCATATCAGGGCTTGCAGGTGCCGCACAGCTTATGTTTTTTAATCCAGCGGGCTTCGTGGTAATAGGAAGCTCCATAGTTATGGCTATATTTCCGGTAATCTGGATAATACTGGCTTATATTATATACTCCATGGCCAAGGGAACACACAGAAAGGATAAACTGGTCAATGGTATCATAATAATAATTCTAGGATTTATCATATTATTCATGGGTGGAGGATTTGTTATAGGCCCTGTACTTGACATAATTGGAGGGTTTTTGTTAATATTGTAATTCCCATACAGTAATATAATAAATGATTTATGTACAGATATATTAGTTAAATTGCACTTATGTTTTACGTCAATTAAAAATGTCTAATTTTAGGCAATTACATAACACAATTTCGAATATTTTCAGAATATATTTATATATTGATAGATATTGTCATGCTTATGGATAGTATATTTAAATTAGGTTTTCAAAAAAAGAAACAGTCAGACAGGCGGCTGGTGAGAGTCTTAAAAGATTCATTTTAATAGCTATTGTTGCAGGACTTCCAGCATTTTTAGAAGGATTCGATGGAGAGATATATTCTTTCGGTTCATCATATATTGTTCCATCACTTACTGGACCGGTATATCTTTCAATCGGTCTCATATTAACTGGATACGCAATAGGAATAGCAATATTTAGCCTTGTTGGGGGATACCTGTTTGACAGGTATTCTGTAAAAAATACAGTAATACTTTCAGTTGTAATATTTTCAGCTTTTACTATAATGACTGGTTTCGTAACCACGACTCCAGAACTTTTCATAGCCAGACTGGGAGTTGGAGTAGGTGTTGGTATCTTCCAACCTGCAGGTGTCGCTTTGCTGGGGGATATATTTTATGAAACCCGTGGGAAGGCGGTTTCTGTATGGGCAACATTCTTCTCCGTTGGACTGTTTGCAAGTCCGTATCTTATAGCACCTTTTCTTCCTGCATTCAGGCTACCCTTTGAAATATCCGGTGCTCTTGCTGTTATAATACTTATACTTGTAATTCTAATAATTCCAATTACCTTTAAAAAGGAAAAACAGACTACCAAGGTAAAGCTGAAAAATGTATTTAATAGAAATATAATTCTTTTATCAGTTTCTATTTTCTTTTTCGGGATAGCATTATTTGCAGGATATTTGGGTTATTTTTCTGATTATCTTGAAACTGGATTATCAATATCCACCGGAAATGCTGCAATAATAGCATCTATGGCTGGTGCCGGAGGATTTATTATGGCATTCCCAATAGGATTTATTGCAGACAGGATAGGAAGGAAATATATGGTTATAATAACATCCTTGCTGATTGCAATAGGTTCTGCAGGAATGTTTTTCCTGTTTACGTCATATTTTGGTTTAATCATTGCCACTTTTATTTTCGGTTCAGGATGGGGAGTTTATGTTGACCTCCTAGTAGCCCTAGGGCAGGATTCGGTAGAAGATAGAATAGTTGGATCAATTTCAGGATTCCTGTTCTTTATATTTAACGTCGGAACTATGATAGGTGGCCCACTTTATGCAGTATTCCTATCAAAATACCCAACATTGTCACAATTCAAGGAAGGGGCTATAATAACGGTAATAATACCGACAATTTTGGCACTACTTTTCGTCGTATTTACAAAACGCATGACAAAGAGCACTATAGCCGAGCATCCAGAATTTGAAAAACGGGTATCATGAAAAATACTTTTTAATTATTTCAATGAGAGTTTCTTAATTTATATATATGCCTGTGCAAAAGATAAAGAGGTATCAGAATTATAAGTGTCGGCAGTGCAGCATAGTAAGTAAAATATTTGAATGGAAAGAAAATATTTGAAACTGCGCTATAAATTACAAGTATAACAGCTACAGCACCTATAGCGTAATCTGCTACGACGAGTCTATCCATAGTGTGTTTATTTATACTCTATATATTAATTTTTATACAAAATTCAATGCTAATGCACGCTGGTTATACATACCATAGGAGGGGACCCTTTCAGTGATATAGGCAAACTATTCGGTGCATTCCTGGCATCCATATTCTTTACGAGGAGATTTCAGTTATTTAACAATGTGATACCTCCTTCATGAGAAAAAAGATTCGGGAACAGCCAGATAAAAATGGCAGCCGGTGCATTTTCTGGTTCGTTCCTTATGCTGCTCGGTGCAAGAATGGCTGATGGATGTGCATCAGGGCATATACTGGGTGGAGATTTACAGATGGAGTAAGCAGGCTGGAATTCTTCATAATTGTTATGATATCCCTGCTAATACTGGCACATATAATATACAGGAGGTGGTTGAGTGACTTCCTCCCCAAGCTAACGCATGTGGCTTCCCGCTTCTACGGGACTGGCTTGCCTTCAGGTATTGGCCAGTTCCTCCACGGGCATGAATTCCCCACAGTCCGTGGGTACTCTTCTCTTATGTTTGCTCTTTTTCTGCTTTATTATAATAAAGGTGCTGAATATCTTCTTTAATCCAGCATTCAATACATTCACTGCTGCATTGTCATCCCTGTCCATAGATAAACCACATACTTTACAGTTATATTCCCTGTCATCAAGGGATTGTTCCTCTATTATATTACCACAATAGGAGCATGCTTTGGAGGTATTCCTGGGGTTTACCTTAATACAGTATTTACCGGCTCTCTCAGCCTTGTAAATAGTATTATTTA